>JALOQY010000141.1 GCA_025459285.1 Planctomycetota bacterium
CCTCTCGCCGCCGGTGGTGCGCGGATACGTGCCGCCGGACCTGCGCGGTGCCGATCTGGCGCGCGCCCGCCGCTTCGCCGTGGACCACGGACTCGAACGGGCGACGTTCCTCGCGAGGAGGGATCGGCCGGCGCCCGCTGCCACCAGTCCGGAGGAGCTGCCCGCCCCCGAGGAGGATCCCCCGCCCGCGCCTGCGGAGGAAGCACCGGAGGAGAGGTCCGCGCCCATCCCGACCGAAGTGACCGGTCTCCTCGACGCCTACGCGGTCCTCGGCCTCCCGCTGACCGCGACGTTCGCCGAAGTGAAGGGCCGCTACCGGAGTCTGTCCCTCCGGTGCCATCCGGATCGCGTGGCGGACCTGGACGAGGAGATCCGCGGCGTCGCGGAACGGAAGTTCCGGCGCCTCCGGTCGGCCTTCGACCTCATCGCGAAAGAATGTCCCCCGAAGCGGCCCGGTAGCCGTTGACGAACTCGCGCGCGGTCAGCGCCCGCTTTCCGGCCGGCTTCAACTCGGTGACGAGGAGGCCGCCGTCCCCCGTCTGGACGAGGAGCCCCTCCGCGTCGGCGCGGAGCACCGTGCCCGGTGGAGGCCCCGCCCTGTCCCCCGGCGGCCCCGGGCGGCTCCGGAGCAGCAATACCTCCACGGCATCGCCCCGGGCCGCGGAACGATAGACGGAGCGGGCGCCGGGCCACGGATCCATCGCGCGGACGTGGCAGTGGAGTGCGTGCGCGCTCCGGCTCCAGTCCACCTCGCCCTCCTCCTTCGACAGCATCGGGGCGAGCGTGGCGCGCGACTCGTCCTGCGGCGTCTCGCCGGTCTCGCCCCGGCCGAGCCGGTCGAGAGTCCGGACCGTCAGTTCCGCGCCCACCGCGGCGAGGCGGTCGGCGAGCTCTGCCGCCGTCTCGTCCGGACCGATCGGGACTTCCTCCGCGGCCAGCACCGGCCCGGCGTCGAGTTTCCGTACGATCCGCTGCAGGGTGACCCCGGTGATCGTCTTCCCATCGGCGATCGCCCGGGCCACCGGCGCCGCTCCCCGGTACTCCGGGAGCAAGGAGAAGTGGACGTTCAGCGGCAGGAGCCGCGGCACGGCCCGCAGACCCTTCTTCAGGATGCGGCCGTAGGCCACGATGAGCAGCAGGTCCGGCGCTTCCGCGCGCACCCGTTCCACGCTCGCATCGCTGTTCACGTCCTCCGGCTCGAAGACCGGGAGTCCGGCCGAGAGAGCGGCGCACTTCACCGGGGAGGCCGACGTGTCGAGTCCCCTCCCGCGCGGGCGATCGGGCCGCGTGACAACGAGGCTGACGGGGAAACCCGCGGCGAGGACGGCCTCGAGTACCCGCACGGCGGGCTCGGGCGTCCCGAGGAAGACGATCCTCGGGCCGGGACGGGATGTGGGCACCGATCCGCTCAACGGAGCTTCTTCAACTCCGTCTCCGCCTCGGCGGCATAGGAGGTCCCCGGGAACTCGCGGATCACCTTCTCGAACTGCTCGCGGGCCTTGTCCTTCTGGCCGTTCCCGGCGAAGGTGCGGCCCAGCGAGAGCCAGCCCTTGCACACCTTCGCCGCCTGCTGTTCCCGGACCTCCGCGGCGATCGACTCGTCCCCCCGGATCTCCGCGGCGCGGGCCGCCGCCTTCTCCCCCTGCTCCGTCCCGGGGAACTTCTTCGCCACGTCGTCGAACAGGTCGAGCGCACGGGCGTACTGCTTCCGGCCGAGTTCCTCCTCGGCCTTCGCGAGGTTCTTCTCCGCCTCCCGCCGCGCGGCCACCTGCGCCATCGCCTTCTTCACCTCCGGCCGCTTCCGGTACTCGGCGAGCGTGGCCTTCGCCTTGTCCGCGACAGGTGTCCCGGCGTAGGTCTCGATGACCTCCTCCACCTTCAGCAGCGCCCCGGCCGGATCCGTCGCGAGCATCCCGTCGGCCTCCACCAGCGCTGCCTCGCCGCCCGCACTGGCTTCCTCGACGAGCTTCCTCGCCTCGTCGGCGATCTGTGTCTTCGTGCTCTTCGCCAGGACCGCCCCGGCGCTCTTCAGGAGCCCCTTCAGGTCCCCGGCCGCCTTCGCCGCTTTCGCCGCCTCGAGGTCCTTCCGGCACTGGGCGAGTTCGTCGGCGGTGAGCCCCTTACCGAACTTCGAGACGAGCGCGTTCAGCTTCGCGACGAACGCGTCGGCCGCCACCACGTCGAAACCCCCCTCCTTCGTTCCGTTCACGATCTGCTCGAGGACCTTCCCGTCCGCGTCGGCCACGAAGTGGAAGGGGAACCGGGTGGCTCCCGTGCTGTCGGTGTTCAGGTCGGCGTAGCTGCGCTGCACCTCGTCGTAAGCCCTCCGGTGGTCGGCGGAGGTCACGCCCGGAGCGGCCTTGGAGGTCGTGATCTTCTCGCCGTCCACGACCATCTCCCCCTCCGGGGTGGGCTCGGGGTTGCAGAAAACGCAGACGAAGTTACGAGACGCCTTGACGAAGGCCGGGTCCATGTAGACGCCCATCTGCGCCTCGTTCGACGCCTCCCCGCTGAGGACCTCGCAGACGAGGACCATGGAGCCCCGCTCCTTCGCCTCCGCGAGCGCCCCGGCGAGAGTCTTCGTCCACTTCACGTACTCCGGGGCGGACAGCGCCGGGGACGCGAGGACACAGAGCAGGACCAGGATGAGCGGCATGGATTGCTTCATGACGGACCTCCTCGCGGCGTCAGTGACGCGACACTCAACCGGAAACCGTACCATCGGTTCCCCCGCTCTGCAAGGGGGGGGAAGGCGTTTCGGCGGCCATCGGGGCGGCCACGCTCTCAGAGCTCTCCGCCGCGCCCGGCTCCGGCTCGCGGCGGGTGATGAGAATCTCGGCGAAAGGCGCCTCCTGCGTGGCCCGGAGCCGGCGCTGCTTCAGGAGCTCCAGCAGCGCGAGGAACAGGCCGGTGATCCGCAGGCGGTCCGCATCCTCGGGAAACAGCGAGCGAAACGGAGCGGGACCCTCCACGGGGACCACCGAGAGGATGGACTCCATGTGTTTCTCGATCGGGACGTCGTCGAAGACGATGGACCGGGGGGCCCTTCCCCCCACTTCGGAGACGATCCGCGAGAACGCGAAGGCGAGGTCGAAGATCGAAACCTCCCCGAGCGGCACCTCGTCCGGCGGGGTGCCGGGCATCTCCGGCGGTGGCCCCGGGGGGAACCGGCCGGACCACTGGTCTGCGCGACGGCGCAGTTCCTCGGACACCTCCTTGAACTTCCGGTACTCGAGCAGCTTCTGCACGAGTTCGAACCGCGGGTCGAGTTCGTCGTCCTCGATCAACTCCTCACGGGGCAGAAGGCTCCGCGATTTGATCTCCATGAGCGTCGAGGCCAGCACGAGGAACTCCCCGGCCTGGTCGAGGTCCAGCACCGTGAGGGTCTGGAGCATCGCGAGGTAGCGCTCGAGGATCCGCGCGATCGGGATGTCGTGGATGTCCACCTCCTCCTGCCGGATGAGCCAGAGGAGGAGGTCGAGCGGCCCGGAGAACGGGTCGAGTTCCACGCGATGGTCCCGGCCGAGGTTCACGGGGGGAGTGTACACCCTGGCAGCCCGTCGCCGTAAGCCTCCGCGCGGGCCGTCGGTCGGGGAAGAGGGTCGCACCGCAGAGATCGTCCTTGGCCCCGACAGGCTGCTGGCAGGCATTGCTTGTGACCCGCCCGGCCCGACCGAGAATGGGGGAATGCCGCTCGGTTCGCGGACCGTCCTCGTCGGCGTCACGCTGCTCCTCCTCTTCCTCGGGTTGTCCGCCGGTTCGTTCCTCTCCCTGATCTCGGTCCGCCGGGACGCCGAGGACGCGCGGGAGGAGCTGACGAAGCTCGATCTGCTCGACCGGCTCGACGCGCAGTGCGGCGGCACCGGCCCCCTGCCCGACCCGTGGGAGTGCGAGCGAGCGCGAACCGCCGCACGATCCCTCGCCGGCCACGGCTGGCGTCCCGGGGAGCGTGCGATCCTCGACCGCATCCTCGCGCTCTGCGGACGGCAGGAAGCCGGGAGCACGGCAGGAACCGCGGAGGAACTGCGCACCGCCATCGCCGCCCTCCGGCGCACGATCCTCTCCCGGATCGGCGACGAGATCCGGGCCACGGGGGAGCCGGCCTACCGGCGGGCCTTCCGTCTACTCTATGCCGCGCTCGCGTTCGCGGGCATCACCTCCATCGTCTTCGCGTGGTTCTTCCGGAGGCTCCTCCGGGAGCGCCGCGCCCTCACCGACCGCCTCTTCCGTTCGGAGAAGCTCTCCGCTCTTGCGACCCTCGCCGCGGGCATCTCCCACGAGCTCAACAACCCGCTCGCGACCATCGCCATGTCCGCGGAGGCGCTCGCGTCGAGGCTTCCCCCGGCCTCGGAGGAGGCCCGTTACGCCGCGGCGGTGGGCGAGGAGGTGGAGCGCTGCCGGTCCATCATCGCCGACCTTTCGGACCTCGCGCGGGGCGCGACCCTCGACCCGGGTCCGGTCGATCCGGGAGAGGTCGCCCGGGAGGCCGTGCGCATCGTCGCGCGGCACCTCCCCGAGCCCGCTCTCGGCATCGAGACGGAGTTCGAGGCCGGCCTGCCGCTCATCCCCGCCGACCGCGGCAAGCTGCGTCAACTCCTCGTGAACCTCCTGCAGAACGCGGTGGAGGCTTCGGCTCCCGGAGGGTCCGTGCGGCTCGCCGTCCGCCGCTCCGGAGGTCGTCTCTCCTTCTCGGTCCGCGACCACGGTCGCGGCATCCCCGCGCACCTGCTCGACCGGATCTTCGATCCGTTCTTCACCGACAAGAGCCGCGGTCTCGGTCTCGGTCTCACGATCTGCCACCGCATCGCCGAACTCCACGGCGGCGAGCTGACGGCGGCCAGCGAGGGGCCGGACCGGGGATCGACCTTCACCTTTTCCCTGCCGCTGGAGGCTTCGCGTGGCTGAACGGGTCCGGGTGCTCGTCGTCGACGATGAGGAGCGGATGCGCTCCTTCCTCGTTGCGGAACTCGCCCGCCTCGGGTTCTCGGCGGAGGAGGCCGGCTCCGGCGAGGAGGCGCTGCGGCGCGTCGAGGAGCGCGACTTCGATGTCGTGCTCCTCGACCTCCGGATGGAGGGGATGACCGGCCTCGAGGCGCTGGCGCGGTTCAAGGCCGCGGACCCCTCCCCGGAGGTGATCATCCTCACCGGGCACGGGACGATCGACACGGCGATCGAGGCGATGCGGGTCGGGGCGTACCACTACCTCACGAAGCCCTTCAAGCTCCGCGATCTGGAGATCCACGTCCGCAAGGCCCACGAGCGCACCGTGCTCCTCAGGCGAAGCCGCCGCCTCCTGCGGCTCGTCCGGGCCCGGATCGGCGGCGCCGGGATCGTCGGCGGCAGCACGGCCATGAAACGCGTGCTCGACCTCGTCGCCAAGGTGGCGCCCACGGAGAGCGCGGTCCTCGTCACCGGCGAGTCGGGGACCGGCAAGGAACTGGTGGCGACGGCCATCCACAACCTGAGTTCACGATCCGGCTTCCCCTTCGTGGCCGTCAACTGCGGCGCGCTGCAGGAGTCCCTCCTCGAGAGCGAGCTGTTCGGCCACGAGAAGGGCGCCTTCACCGGCGCCCATCGCGCGAAGGAGGGGCTCTTCGAGGTCGCCCACCAGGGAACGCTCTTCCTCGACGAGATCGGCGAGCTGTCCCCGGCCCTCCAGGTGAAACTCTTGCGCGCCATCGAGTCCGGCGAGATCCGCCGCCTCGGTGGCACCCGGGCCTTCACGGTGGACGTGCGGACGGTGAGCGCCACGAACGTGGACCTGCGGGAGGCAGTCCGGACGGGCCGGTTCCGCGAGGACCTCTTCTACCGGCTCTCCATCTTCCCGATCGAGGTCCCGCCCCTCCGGGACCGCCCGGAGGACGTCCGCGACCTGGTGCTCCACTTCCTCGCGACGGTGACCGTGCCGGGGAAGGGGCCTTTCACGATCGCCGAAGAGGCCCTGGATGCCCTGACCCGCTACCGCTGGCCCGGCAACGTCCGGGAGCTCCGGAACACGGTGGAGCGGATGATGATCCTCTCCGAGGGGAGCACGCTGGACCTCACCTCCGTTCCCCCCGAGGTCCGCGCCCCCGGCCCGGCGGCGATTCCCGCCCCGGAGGAGGTGGACCTCACCCTCGACGAGGTGGAGAGGCGCCACATCCTCGCGGTGCTCGCCCGCGCCGGAGGGAACAAGACTCGCGCGGCGGCGATCCTGGGCGTCACCACGCGCACGCTCTACAACAAGCTCGCGGAGTACGGTGTCTCGTCCTAGCAGCCCGTCGCCGAGAGGCTTCCGCGCGCATGAGGGCTTGCGCCGACGGGCTGCGGGCCGGGGCCCGGCACCTCCGCTTTTCACTCTGTCTTCAGAATGAATTCGTACTATCTGACAGGGTGGTTTCGGCGCCATCCGCCCGGCGCGGCGCGGCGGATGGGGAGACCCTGATCCGGGACCGCCGTCGATGGCGCCGCCAAGGGACGGTTCGTGGACCCATGAGCGAAGAACCGAGCGACGACCTCGAGTACGCGAGAGAGATCCTCACCATCGAGGCGCGCGCCGTGGAACTGGTGCGCGACCGCCTGGGACCGTCCTTCCTGGCCGCGCTGGATCTCCTCGGCTCCTGTCGGGGACAGGTGGTCGTGACCGGAGTGGGGAAGTCCGGCCTCATCGGGCAGAAGATCTCCGCCACCCTCGCGTCCACCGGCACCCCGTCCTTCTACCTCCACTCGTCGGAGGCCTTCCACGGCGATCTCGGCCGGGTCCGCGAGCACGACGTGGTCCTCGCACTCTCCCACAGCGGGGAGACCGAGGACCTCGTGCGCCTCGTCCCCCTGCTCCGTCGGATCGGGGTCCCGCTCATCGCGGTGACGTCCGACCCGGAAAGCCGGCTCGGCCGGGAGGCCGACGTCGTCCTGGCGACCGGCTCCGTCGACGAGGCCGGCGCGCTGAAGATGGCTCCGACCTCTTCCACCACCGCGACGCTGGCCCTGGGCGACGCGCTGGCCCTCGCCGCCTCCCGCCGGCGCCGGTTCACCCTGGAGGAGTACGCGCTCTTCCACCGGGGCGGCGCGCTGGGACGGCAGCTCCTGCGGGTGCGCGAGATCATGCGGAGCGGGGACCGCCTGCCGGCCGTCTCGCCCTCGGACACGGTGCGCGCCGCCCTGGCCCGGATCTCGGGTCCGGGAGGGCGGAACGCCGGCGCGGCGCTCGTGGTGGACGCGGCCGGCATCCTGGTCGGGATCTTCACGGACGGGGACCTGCGCCGGCACCTCGAATCGGGCACCGCGTTCCTCGACCGGCCGGTGGAGGAAGTGATGACGCGGCGTCCGAAGGCCGTCGGGCTCACGACGCTGGTGGCGGAAGCGCAGAAGCTGATGAAGACGCACCGCATCGACGAGGTGCCGGTGGTGGACGACGCCGGTCGACCGCTGGGCGTGCTCGACATCCAGGACCTGCTGGAGGTGGGCTTTGCCCTCTGACCCACCCCTCGGCGAGCCGCTCGACCGACTCCTCGCGGGCGTCCGCCTCGCGGCTTTCGATGCCGACGGCGTGCTCACCGACGGCCGGTTCCTGCTGCTCTCGGACGGCCGGGACGGGATGCGCTTCTGCACCCGCGACGGGCTCGGACTCAAGCTCCTCCAGTCGGAGGGCGTGGCGGTGGCCGTCATCAGCGCTCGCCGATCCGGGGCGCTCGCCCGGAGGGCCGAACTGCTCGGCCTTCGGCACCTGAGGCAAGGCGCGGAGGACAAGGGTGTGGCGCTCCGGGAGATCGCCGAGGCCGAAGGCGTCCCGCAGAGGAGTACCCTCTTCATGGGCGATGACCTCCCGGACCTCGTGGCGTTCGCCTCGGCGGGCGTCAGGGTCGCCCCGGCGGACGCGGTGGAGGAAGTCCGGGCCCGGGCTGATCTGGTCACGATCCGGCCCGCCGGGCGTGGTGCGGTACGGGAGGTGGCGGAGCGGATCCTCCGGGCGGCGGGGCGCTACGAGGCCGCTCTGGCCCGGTTCACCGGAGGCCGATGATCGCCCCCCTGCGTCTCCTCCGATCCGCCGGCATCTTCCTCGCCTTCTTCGTGGCCGGCACCGGCCTCCTGCTCCTCGTTCCCGGAATGACCGACCGGCCGGTCCGCAAGGGCATGCGGCTCGCGGTCGTCGAGGGCGAAGGGCCCGCCGGGTCTCCGATCGCCGAGGGCATGCCCTCCCGGCTGACCGCGCTCGGACTGGCCCAATCGCGTTTCCGGACGGTGACCTTCCCCGACGGGGAGGGCGTGACGCCGCGGGAGTGGCGGTACATGGCCTGGCACATCGCCTGCGGGCGGGTGGACCTGACGGAAGAGACCGCCGAAGACGTGGTCTTCCGTCTCTTCCCGGTCCCGACGACGAGGGAGGAGGCGACCGCGGGGGAGGTGACGCCCCCGGACCCCTTTGCCGTCATTCGCTCGGCCCTGGCCCGCGTCCATCGGAAATTCGTGCCCGTCGCGGGGGGAGGGGAGGAGGAGGAGTGGGAGATCGCCCTCGGTGGAGGCGTGGAAGTGGAATCGCGCCGCCGGGGCCGCGATGCCTCCCTCACCGCCGACAACCTCACCTGCCTGGCAATGGAGCGCCGCGTCCGGGCGACGGGGAAGGTCAGGATCGTCTCGCAGGAGCACCGGATCGAGGGCACCGGCATGGCCGGCGACGCGGCCCTCGGCACCTTCGCGGTGGAGCGGGACGTGCGGGTTTCCCTGCCCACGGCGGCGATCCTCCCGGGCGGCTCGGCGGCCCCCGGGGACGAAACGGTGATCGCCTGCCGGGGTCCCCTCCTCGTCGAGCGGCTCGACGACGGAGAGCCTTCGCTCACGAGGGTGACGTTCTCGGGGGACGTGTCGGTGACCCAGACCTCGGGTCTCGACACCCTGCACGCCGACCACCTGACCCTCCTGCTCCTGGTCGCTCGCGCCGCGACCGACGGTGTGGCGCCGCAGGTGACGGCGAAGGAAGTCGAGGCGACCGGAGGAGTCGAACTGGACCGCGCTCCGGGCTCCCTCGTCCGTGGCTCCCGACTGTCGGCGAAGCGGGAGGAGAACGCCGAGCGCCTGGAGATCGACGGCCCCGTGGTCGTCCGTTACGAGGGCGTCGTGGCCGGGGGCGGTCCGGGCTCGGCCGGCGCGGACCCGGAGGAGCTCAGCATCGAGGTCACGGCGAAGGACCGCGCCGTCCTCACCGGCGACCCGGCCGCGGATGTCCGGTCGGCGGTCTTCACGGGAGATGCGCGGGCGAGAAGGCTCGCGAAGGACGGTGCGGAGCTCCTGTCCGTCTCGGCCCCGGAGATCTCCGTGGCCAGTGGACCGTCCATCGGCGAGGAGATGGCCGCCCGGGGCGGGGCCGCGTTCGCGACCCCGACCGTGCGGGGCTCCGCGGACGACCTCACCTGGAAACGGGCGCCGGACGGGGGGCCGGAGGAGATCGTCCTGTCGGGCAACCCGAAGGTCTCGGCGAAGGTCGCCCCGGGGTCGGCGTTCGACCCGTTCTCCGCCGGACCGGGGACGGCCGGGGCGCCGCTCTCCTCGATCGACATCGAGTCCACGGGCCCGCTCACTCTCGTTACGGCGGGGAATCGTCGGACATTCCTCGTGGACCGGCGCTCGGTCGTAACGAAGAGCGAGGAGGGCCACGGTCCGACGCGGGTGACCGCCGATCGCCTCACCGTCTCCGTCGCGGGTTCCGACATCGAGAGCCTGTCGGCGGACGGAGCGGTGGAGGCCTCGGGCGAACTCGAGGGCGGGTCCGGAGGGCTCTGGTTCGCGTCCGGGGCGGCGTTCCGGTTCACGCCGGCAGACGCCCGGGCCGTGCTCACGGGCGCTCCGGCGGAGGTTCGGCTGGTGGAGGAGGCCGGCCGGGTCAACCGCATCCAGGCACCCACGCTCGTTTTCTTTCCCGAAACCGGCTCGTTCCGGGGTGAAGGCGGCGTCCGATCCACCGTTTTCCTGCGGTCCGGGGAGAGATCCGATCCGGAACCGTTCTCCCTCGACTGCGGGGTCCTTTCGGTGACGGCGGCGAAGGAACCCGATCCGGCGGCGGGGCCCGTGGCGAGGATCGCGGCACTCGAGGCGGAGGGCGGCGTGACGCTCTCCGGGCCCGACCGGACCGCCCGCGGGGAGCGCCTGCGCTACGATGGCGGGGCGACGCGCGAAGTCACCCTGACCGGCGGTCCGGCCTCCGTCACGCAGCGCACGATCGTGCATGGGGAGGAGTTGCGGGACGAGTTCAGGAGCCCCTCGTTCCGGCTGCGGCTGCGCGAGCGCGACATCGCCGGCTTCGAGGCCGCCTCGGGCGGTTCGTTCGTGCTCCATCGGCCTCTCGGCGCCGGCGCGACCACGGTGATGGGCTCCGGCGCGCCACGCTCCCGGCCCGGCGAGGAGAAGCAGGTGGAGCGATTCACGGGTTCCTGCACGGGGCCCATGTCCTTCGACTCTGCCGTGGCCCGCATGACGGGCAACGCGGTCATCGAGCAGGAGATCGGACTCCGCGGGAGCTTCCGCCGCGTGGCCCGTTTCCAGGCCGAACTCATCGAGGCCCGCCGCGGCACGGGCGCCGATGGGAAGCAGGAGCTCCTCAGCGCGGAGGGCCGGGGGGGGGTCGTCGGCACGGGGGAGGCCTGGCGGGTGCTCTGCGACCGGTTCGAGGTGGATTTCCGGGCCCATCGGACCACGGTGACCGGGAAACCCGCCCGATTCAGCCGCCGGGGCGGCGCCGACCAGCTCGTG
>JALOQY010000463.1 GCA_025459285.1 Planctomycetota bacterium
ACGAGGGAGAGGCGCGGTTCACGCAGGAGATCATCGGCCTTGCCGTCAATCCCGTCACGGGTCTGTCGGCGGAGGATTTCGACCGCGACGGCAGAGTGGACCTTGCCTTCACCGAAGATTCTTCCCTGATCTATCTGTTCGAGAACCGAGGCCAACGCCGATTCGAGGACTCGCCGCGTGCTTACCCGACCGCCACATCCCGGCAGTTCGTCGCCGGCGATTTCAACGGCGACGGAAAGGCGGACCTCGCGGCCCTCGGCGACGGGATCACCCTCCTGGTGAATCGATCGGCGGCGGCGGACTGCAACGGAAACGGAATCATCGACGATGTCGACATCCTGGCGGGGACGAGCGCGGACTGCGACCGAAGCGGCGTCCCCGACGAGTGCGAGATCGCGGACGGGGTCCTCGAGGACCTGGACTCCAACGGCATTCCCGACGCATGCGAAGGAGCCCTCTTTCGCCGCGGTGACGTGAACGAAGACGCCCAGCTCACCTTGCTGGACGGCGTCATCATCATCCGTCACCAGCTCTTTGGGGACGACCAGCCAACCTGCTTGGACGCCGCCAATGCGAACGGTGATGCTCGACTCGATATCTCCGACGCCATCTTCATCCTCAGCTTCCTCTTTCGCGGCGGGTCCCCTCTTTCTCCTCCAGGCCCCCCTCCGGGGCCTTGCGGTCCTCAGCCCGCGGAAGCCCCGCGCAGATTCGGTTGCGAGTCCTACGGGAGCTGCCTCTGAGTTCCCGCGCGGGGGGCCTTGCCGCCGCAGGCCCCCTCTGCCGGCGGTGTCTTGCCACGGGCGAATACCTCTCCCGGGCCCCGCGCCCCCTACCCATCACCGACCGGCTTCCGCCCGCGCCGTCCCCGCAACGAGCCGGGCCACCGCGGCGAGGATCCGGTCCTCGATGTCCGCGCACCACCGGTGCGCCGCGGCGTTCGCGCGGGCGCGGGCGACGAGCCTCGGAGGGAAGAGCGCGCTTGCGTTCTTGGCGGGAAGCGCCGCCGCGGTCTCCTCGGTCCCTGCCGCTGGAAGGCCGGCCAGAAGCCACAGGACAAGGGCGGTACCCATGACGTTTCCTCCCCGAGGTGTCGAATCTGGCGTCGCGCCCCAGTATGCCACGCCGATCCGAGCGTCGCGCTGCCGGGGATTTCACGGAATGACATACCGGTCGCGATGCTCCGATTCACCCGCGCTTGGCGGCGGCGCCATCAGCGAGCGCTATCGGCGGGGCGCCGTCACTCGCCGCACGGCGGACCCGGTTGGCGGCATGCCGCGAACGGTGCCGCCTCGCACGTGGGATCGGGGACCCCATCGTCGTCCGCGTCGGTCCAGCCGACCGGTGCCGGGCCTCCCAGGAAGAGGTAGTCCAGGAGGTAGACGGAATCGCTGATGTCGACCGCGGCATCGTCGTTGGAGTCGCAGGCCGCCAGGCACGGCGGGGCCGGTCCGCCAAGGAAGAGGTAGTTGAGGCCCACGACGGCGCTCGAGATGTCCACCCCTTGCCCCTGCCCACCGCAGTCTCCTCGCACGAAAGGATTCTGAATGCCGGTCTGGCACTCGATCCGCTCCGAGCCGTAGGCCGCGCAGCCCAGCGGGCGGAAGAACTGGAGGAGGATCCCGTCGTCCTGCCGGGTGCCGCGCACATCGACCCTCGTCGCGTCGCCGGGGAGGGTGGCGATGAGGCTCGACGCGCCGTCACGGCTCAGGTAGACCGCGACGGACTCCGCCTCGACGTCGCCGCGAACCCACTGGACCGTCGTCACAGGCGGATCGGCGTCGACCCATTCGCAGGCGATGGCGCCCCGCACCGGCTCAGGGAAGGGGCCCGCCTCGAGGAGCTCGATGCTCCCTTCGCGCTGGCTGGTCGCGCCGCCGCAGTCGGCCACGATCCGGATGCCGTGCTCCCCCGGATCGAGGGACGGGATCGTGGTGCCCAGGCTCCCGCCGCCCAGGAGGCCATGGTCCACCCCGTCCACCAGGAGTCGGACGCCGCCCTCGTAGTCGTCTCTGGGCTCCCAGAGGGCGAGGATCCCATTCTGCTTCGTCCCGCCGTAGTCGGTCTGGCAGAGACGGAAGCCTCCCGGCGTCCGGCAGCCTGCGTTGCACTTCTCGATCCCGGGGAGGGAAGGACAGCTGTCCCCGCCGCCGCACGAGAACCCCAAGCAGCGGACGACGCCCTGCCCCTGGAACTTCCCCTCCACCGGAGGCTCAAGGGAGATGTCGGCCCCGCGGGAGAGACCGACGACACCGACGCAGGCGCGCCCCGCGCCCGATACCGGGATCGAGGCCTCGCGCGCGGAGGATCCGTCGAGGATCTCGAGCGCGAGGATTCCGTCGAGGAGGATCCGGTAGGAGCCCGGAGGGGGTCCCCCCTGACACCAGGAGACCGCCAGCACGCAGTCTCCGGCGTCCTGGCCCTGCGCGCAATCCAGCTCGGTGACCTCGGCGAAGGGCTGCGCGTCGAGGACGTCCTGCAGGACCGAGCCGAGGACCGCACCCTCCGAGGTCCGTACCTCTACGACGTACCGTCCCGCGGGAAGGGGCTCGACCCGATAGCCGTTGTCGCCCACTCTGGTCAGGAACGGACCGAAGACGAGCTCGGAGCCCGTCAGGCGGTTCCGGAACGCGATGCGAACGATGACGTCCGCTTGGCTCTCTTTCCAGCCGAGGAAGACCGTGTTGACCCCCTGCCCCGTGCGATAGCCGGACTGAGCGGAATCGAGGTCACGGAGGGAAGCGCCGCGGCCTTCGCCCGCCGCGACGGCAGCCCCGCCAAGCGCCAGACTCATGCAGCACGTTCGTACGACGTGAAACGCAATCATGGCTTTCCTCCGACCGCCCAGGCCCAGGGGCCCGCCGTCATGGCGACCCGTCGACTCCTGTGAAATGTGGTCATAGTGTGCGCTCACCCCCGCACGTCGTACGCGCGGAGCTCGTCGTGGTAGCGGAGATAGAGCCGGCCGCGGCATACGACAGGGTGCGTCCAGGCGTCGTTCTGACGGGGCTTAGCGAGGCGGAAGCGCCCCACGATCTTCGCCGCCCTCGCCGTCGGCTCGACCTCCGGCCCGGTCGCGGGCGCCCCCGTCGGACCGGGACCGGCCGGCTCGAGGAGCG
>JALOQY010000004.1 GCA_025459285.1 Planctomycetota bacterium
AGGTCGATGAGGTAGAGCTTTCCTCCGAATTCCTGCCGCTGGATCCGCTCGGAAGCGATCCAGTCGGTGAGCACGAACTCCCCGAGCATGACCGGGGTCTGCTTGTCCATCGCGCCGTTGTCGCGCGCGTCCGGCTGCTTGAAGACCGGAGCCTCGTGGACGAACATCCCGTAGGCGAGGAGGCCGGCGCTGACGACGAGCAGGAGGAGGAAAGTCGGGAACCGGAGCTTCATGGCCGAGTCCTGGGGTTGCGAGGATTATACCCCCGCACCGCCGGTCCGTCGAACTCTGCGCGGCCCGGTCGAACTCGCGTCGCAGCCGCGATGCGGCGGTCAGCCACCGGCACACCGCCGGATCCGCTCCACGATCCGATCGGGCTCCGCCCGGTCCAGACGGTCGAGGATGGCGGCCCAGCGCCAGGCGAAGCTCTTCTCGACGCGGACCCTGGACATGTCGAACAGGCCGAGGAAGTCGCCCCGGTGGTCCCGGAAGGACCGCTGGACACGGGCCAATTCCTCGCGAAGCGCCCCGAGGTAGAGCTCCGCGAAGCCCCGCGGGTCCGGGACGTGCTCCCGTCGCGCGAGAACCGGATGCACATAGTGCGCCGCGAGGTGCTCGAGTCCGTTCTCGCAGTCCCGGAAGGCCCCGATGTGGCGCACGGCGAGGATCTCCTCGGGAAGGCCGTCCGGCCCCTCGCGGACCAGCTCGTCGCCGTGATCGAAGAAGGGCACCCCGCGCTCGTCCAGCCCGCGGCCCACGATGAGACTCGACGCGGCGGCCTTGCCCAGGAGGACCGCCAGCTTCTCCGCGTACCCGGGGCGACCGAGGGTCTCGCGCGGGATCCGGTTCGTGGCCGTCCCGGAGAGGTAGGACCGCTCGAAGTACGGGGTCCGGATCAGGGGCTGGCCGTGGCGGGCGGCCTTCCCGGTGTACCGCTCGTTCAGCCAGCGCATCGTGACCCGCGCCGGCAGCCGCATCCCGAGCTGCCGGCAGCCCAGCCAGCGGTCCATCCAGTAGTCGACGTATTCGCTGCACTCCCACACGGAGTGCTCCATCGACTTGTCGTCATCGAGGTGCTCCCACACCCCCCACTTGAGGAGCCTCATGATCCACCGGACGGGTGTCTCCTCGTGGCGGAGCTTCACCTCGGCGATGTAGACGGCGCGGCGGCCGGCGTTCTCGTGGACCTCCCGCTTGAGCGACTCCGACACGCGCCCCACGTTCAGGTACTCGATGTCCCCGTACTCCCGGATGAGGTTCTGGACGATGTTCTTCGCCACCGGGTCGCACAGGGACTTCCATTCCCGCTCGCGGGAGGTCCTGACCTTCTCCACCCAGACCGGATCGAAGCGGAACCGGCCGTCGACGAAACGGCCCCCGGGAAGCCACCGCACGTTCATGTAGAACTCGGGGCTGAGCCCGGTGAGGACCTGTTCGATCACGGTCTGGTCCCCGTAGACGAACAGCGCCCGGAGTATGGCCCGGCGCCACTCTTCGGTCCCGTAGTCGTCCGTGCGCAGATCCCCGGGCGTCGCCTCGCGGAACGCGTCCTTCCACTCGCCGTACCGGCGGCGCAGGTCTCCCGGCGAGAGGGCGGCCACCGGCGCTCCCGCGAGGTCCTTCGCGGCGAAGCGGGCGGGGTCGGCGCCGAAGAAGTCGACCTCCGGACGGTCCTGCAGGTTCCGCCGGACCGTGAACTCGGCGATCTCCAGGAGGTGGAAGCGGAGTTCCGCTTCATCGAGGTTCCCGAGGCCGCAGAACTCGTGGTAGGTCAGCCACCGCGTACCCGACAGGCTGTTGTGGTAGTAGATCGGGCGGCCGCCGATCGCCCGCTTCGCGTTCCGGATCAGGGCGCGCCGGTCCCGGTCCTCCAGCGGGACGGCGTCCACCCGCCAGCACTCGCCCCGCGCCTTGATGGCCCGTCGGACGACCGGGTTCGAGACGTTGACGAACTTCACTTCGAGCTTCGATACCACCTGCTGCAGCAGTTCGTCCGCCGCGAAGGCGAGGTCCATCCGGTCCGGCCACGGCCGGATGCGGATCTGTCCGGGATCGATGATGAGATCCACGGCTTCGGTGAAGATGCGACTCACTTCCGTGGCGGTGAGAGGTGGCCGGCCCGCCGCGTGCCGCTCGGAGTTCAGTCTCTCGACGAAGCCCTCCCGCTGTCCGATGTGATAGAAGGGTGCGTTCGTGAAGAGCACCTGCTGCTCCACGAACAGCGTCGCGATGCTGGATTTGAGGCGGTTCCTTTCGTCGCGCTCGAACGGGGCCGGACCGATCACCTGCAGAGGCAAGGGACACCTCCGTTTCCGTGTGGCGACACCCCGCTCCGCCGGGACCACGCGCCGCCCATCATCCTACCGCGGGCGGGATCACTCCACGACGAGCGTTTCGACCCGGGTCTCGCCCTCGACGAGCAGCGTGCGGAGGGTGCCGGTCCGCTCGGCGCGGTCCTCGACCTCCATCTCGAACGGGCCCGGGGACAACCCCTCGACGATGATCTCCCCCGGTCCCCCCGGCCGGGCCTGGATGCCGCGCGGCAGGTCGGCCGCCACGGGCCGTCCCTCCCGGTCCACGACCCGGACGAGGAGCCGCGCGGGCCGGAAGAGCCGCACCGTCACGTCCACCCGGTCGTCCTCCCCGGCAATGCGGACCTCGGGCCAGGCGTCGAGGAAGCCCTCCGCGCGGACCCGGAGCGTCTCCGTCTCGTTCCGGCCGGGGAGCCGCGCGAACCCCGCGACATCGGTGGCCGCGGCCGCCGAGACGAGCAGCGCGGATTCGACCACGGCGCCGCGGATCGGCGCTCCGGCGCTGTCGATGACCCGCACCGAAACCTCCGCCGGCGGCCGCATCCGGACGTCCCCGAGATCCGCAACCTCGCCGTCGCGGACGGCGACCGTCAGGCGCCGGGTGCGGACGTTGCGGGCATAGAGGAGCACCCGGTAGCGGCCCGGATCGAGGCCGCCGAGGCGGAACACCCCGTCCCCGAGAGTCTCCGTGCGGGCGGTGAGCGGCTCCTCCTCCACCTCCACCACGACCTTCGGGAGGGGGTGGTCTCCCGCCCCGAGGCAGCGGCCCGTGACGGTCGGCCCCTCGGTGAGCGCGAACACGATCCGGCCGTCCTCGGGCAGGGAGAGGATCTCGCGGCCCACGGGCAGGTAGTGGCGCGCCTCCAGGTAGAGGGCGAAGGGCCGATCCGCCGGGGCGAAGAAGTCCTGGGAGCGCCCGGTGATCTTCTTCTCCACGGTCTCCGATCCGCACTGCACCCAGAACTTCGATTCCGGCTGCGCCCACCCGCCGGAGAGTTCGAGCGTGACGACCCGGTTCGGCGAGAGCTCCACCCGGAGGTCGTTCTCCTCCGGCGCCGTGAACTCGAGTACGTGTTCCGCGAAGCTCTCGAAGGGCCCGCCGAGCCGCACGCGGTGCCGGCCGGGGGGAACGAGGATCATCGCCCGGCCACACCGGTCCGCCCGCACCTGCTCGCCGCGCCCGCCCCGAACGAGGACGCCCGCCGCCCACCGGCCGGTCCCCGGGTCCACCGCGGTGATGGTGACGAGGTGCCCGGACCGGAAGTCCTCCGGCGCAGCCCAGCGGGGCGGGCGGAGCGGAACGACGACGCCATGGCGCTCCTCGCCCTCCCGCATCACGAGGGAGACACTCCCGTCGAGCGTCCCCGCCCGCGCCCGGACCTCCACTTCTCCGGGGAGCAATCCGGACAGGGCGAAGAACTCGGACGGTTCGCCACCGGCGACCGATGCATCCCACGCCGCCTCCCCGGTTGCCGCGTCGACGGCGAGTCCGGTCACCTTCGCCGGGCGAAACAGTCGGAGGACAAGGTCCGTCTGCCCGGCGACGGCGGTCACCGGGCGCCCCACGCGCCCCGCCCGGTAGGTCCGGAGGAGGACCTCCCAGTCGCAGAGGACGCCGTCGAAGGCGAATCTCCCCTCACGGTCCGTGATGACCTTCGACACCACCTCCTGATCGAGGACCACCAGTGCGTCCGCCACGGGTTCCCCCGCGGAGTCGACCACCCGTCCGGAGACGCTCCGCCCCGGCACCAGCCAGAACACGACGGTCCGCTCCTCGTCGGGGTAGAGGGAGAGGGAGATCTCGAGCGGGGCGTAGCCCTTCGCCTCGGCGCGGAGAGCGGCGTTCGGGACCACAGGGGGAAGCACGAATCGCCCCGCGGCGTCGGAGAGCGTCTCGCACGCCGCCGGGGGGCTCGGCGGCGAGGAGATCCGCGCTCCGGGGATCGGCCGGCCATGGAGGTCGAGCACGACCCCCTCGACGGCCTCGCCCTCGCGGAGGGTGAGGACCGGACCGGGATCCGGACCGCGGAAGACCTCCCCCGCGAATCCCGCGGCCCTCACCGTGGCCAGCGCGAAGAACACCGGCCGGCGGGCCCGGCCGTCCGGGCCGGAGCGCTCCTCCCCGGCGAAGCTCGTACCGGTGATCCAGTGGTGGTGGAAGTAGCGGATCCGCGCCCCGGCCACCGGCGAGCCGTCCGGGGCGACGATCCGGATCCAGTGGCGCGGGTCGGATTCGAAGCGCTCCGCCGGACGGGGCAGGAAGTGACCCGCGGCCACGACAGCGCCGAACAGGAGCAGGCGCAACCCCTGCCGGGTCGCCGCGCGCACGGTCAGTACCTCTCCGCGCGCGTGCGCCGGATGAGGCGGGAGGCGCCCGCGTTCCAGTGGTTCACGGGGTTTCGCTGGTCGGTGAGGACATCACCCGGACCCGGCGGGTACCGGCTCGCGGCGGCCTCGTCCTCGAAGGCGAAGGAGGGGACGAGCGGTTCGTCGGAGGCGTAGAAGACGACGTTCGTGAGCGGCCCCTCGGGGTTCCCGGCGAAGGCGTCCGCGTGGGGGTAGACATCGCGGAGTGTGGCGCCGAGCGCGGCGAGGGCCCGCCCCCCCACCTCCCCGATCGCGTTCACCGCGAGGACACCGCCGGGAGCGAGGACTCCCCGGACTTCCCGGAAGAACTCCCGGGTCACGAGGTGCTCGGGCATCCAGTCGGAGCCGCAGACGTCGAGGGCCACGAGGTCGAAGCGCTCCGTCGCGCGCCGCACGAAGGTCCGCGCGTCGCCCACGATCACGTTCCCGATACCGCCGAGCGTCCCGAACCGCTCGCGGGCCGCCGTGACGACCACGGGGTCGATCTCCACCGCGGTGATCCGGTAGTCCTCCGCCGAGAGGAGTGGCGCGAGCGCCCCCGCCCCGAGGCCGAGCATGAGGAGGCTGCGCGCCTCCGGGCGGAACGCCGGCAGGAACCGGAAGAGGCGGATGTAGCTGGCACCGGGATCGGCCGGCGGTCCGAGCGCCATCCGCGAGTGGACGCAGCCGTCGAGGAAGAGCCAGCGCTCGCCGCGGTGGTCCGTCACTTCCACCCGCTGGAACGGCGTGTCGGCCGCGAAGACCGGCGTCCCGAAGGCCGCCCGCGGGGACGCCCCGGGGACGAAGAAGGACACGCCGAGGAGGAGGAGGCCCGCGCCGGCCGCACGGGCCCGACGGCAGAGGAGGAGTCCGAGCGCCCCGGGCAGCGCCACCGCGAGCCCGAAGAGGCGCAGCGTGTCGTCGATCCGGAGCTCCGGCGCCAGCACGAACCCCGTGAGCAGCGTACCGGCCACCGAGCCCAGTGTGGAGAGGGCGTAGAGGCCCCCGGCCTTCCGCCCCACTTCGTCGAGGCCATGCGCCACGGCGCGCAGCGCCGGCGGGCCCGTGGCGCCGAGGAGGACGAGCGGCGGGAGAAAGGTCACCGCGGCGGCGAGCAGCGCCCCGGTCCGCAGCCCGGCCCCCGCAAAGGCCCCGATCAGCGCGGAGGCGTAGAGCGGGAGGGCGGCGACGAGGAGACCGGAAACCAGGACCAGCGAGAAGTAGAGCCGCGGGCCCGGGGCGCGATCGGCGAGGCGCCCGCCGGCGAAGTAGCCGATCGCGAGCCCGGCGAGGGCCGTGGAGATGAGCGCCGCCCAGACGTGGAGCCCGGCCCCGAACACCGGGGCGATCAGGCGGACGCCGAGCAGTTCCACGACCATCACCGCCGCGCCGCAGAGGAAGGCGGCGGCGGGGACGAGGAACCTCGTCGGGAGCGCTACTCCCCGGATTCCGCGGCGGTCTTCGTCAGCCACTCGGCGATCTTCTCCGCGTCATAGCACCGGTGCGGCGCGCCCATGAGGTCCGTGTCGCGCTGGATCTCGCGGATCTTGCCCTGGTGGTTCAGGGTCATGAAGCACGGGACTCCGTAGGCGTTGAAGACGTCGCCGTACTCGGCATCGAGGACCATCGCCCGGTGGTGGCTGCCGTAGTCGACCCGCACGACCACGAACTTCTCGGCGAGGATCTTCGCCACCTCGGGATGCGCGAGGCGCTCCTCCATGGCCATCACGTAGGGGCAGTAGGGGCCGTACCAGAAGAGGAGGAGGACCTTCTTCTCCGCGGCGGCCTTCTCGCCCGCGAGTCGGATCTCCTCCCGGATCGGATCGTCCCCCCGCTCGCTGTCGGCGAGGAGCTCCACGGTCTCCCGGATCTTCGGATCCTCGGAGGCGAACAACGGCTTGTACGCCTTCTCGCGCTGCTGGGCGATCATGCCGCAGGCCGAGGAGCCTTCCGCCACCGCGGCCTTCAGGTGGACCAGCGCCCCGGCGAGGTTCCCGGCCTTCACGTCGAGCGAGGCGAGGCCGAGGCGCGCGTCGATCGTGGCGCTGCACGGGGCGTGGCCGACGGCCTTGTCGAAGGCGGCCCGGGCTCCCGCGTCGTCCCCCGCGCCAAAGCGCAGCTTGCCGGCCTCGGTCAGGAGGACCGTCCGGTAGGCGTCCGGCAGATCCCGGTCGCTCGCGGCTTCGAGGATGGCGGCGGCCTTCTTCCCGTCCCCCCCCCGGCGGGCCTGTCCGGCCTCCTTCATCACGGGGTCGAGGACCGTCTTCAGGAGACGCAGTTCGCCGAAGATCCGGAAGTCGGCCAGCGGCTTCTTCAGCGCGTCCCGGTACGGGCTGGTCTCCAGGAACCGGATCGTCGAGCGGACCACGGTGGTCAGGTCGCCGCCACCGGCGTAGTGGGAGAGGGCGAGGTGACCGTGGGCATCGGAGTGGTTCGGGTCCTTCGCGATCGCCTCCAGGTAGGCGGCCCGCTCCTCCTCGACCTTCCCGCACTCGAGCCAGACCTCGCCTTTCCGGACGAGGTCCGCCGCGGTGGGCTCGCCCTCGACCGATTCCCGCCAGTCGGCGAGCTTGCCGCAGTACTCCCAGCGCTCGAAGGCGTCCTCGTGGTCCTCGTCGAGGTCGAGGACCTTCCCATACTCCTCTTGGGCGGTCCGATAGTCCCCGGCGGCCTCGGCCTTCCGCCCGGCCCCATAGGCTGTCGCGGCGTCCTCGCCCTGGCCCCGGACCGGGCCGGGAACCAGAAGCAGGACCGCGACGATCACGCTCGACAGGATCAGCACGCGCATCTTCGAAGACCTCCTGTACCGCGCCCTCCCCCGGGCGCTCTCTGCGGAACACTCAGCATACACCAGGGACGTTGGCAACCTGGTAACTTGCGGGCCCCTCGCACGAGAGGAGTCGGGCGCGCCTCCGGCCCGCGCTCACTTCGAGAGACCGGTGGTGGCCACGGGGACGGTGGAGCGGCGCAGGAAGAGCAGGGCGAAGCAGGTGTCGAGCAGGCCGTCGCCGAAGCCCCCGCCGGGGAGTTGCCGCGCGAGCAGGTACTCGGCTCCCTCGCGGTACCAGTCGTGCTCGCCGATCCACTTCCGCCCCCCGAGCACGCCCGCCCGCTCCAGCCCGTACAGGTAGTAGTAATGCCAGACCGGGTTGCCGCCGGGGTTCTTGTCCACCGCCCAGTTCGCGGCAAGCCAGGCGAAGCCGTCGTGGATCGCCTGGCTGACGTCCCGGATCTCGCGCTGGTACTTCGGGCTCCGGAGCAACTCGGAGTGGATGATCGCGAGGCAGGCGATCCCCGCCGTCGTCATGCTGCCGGAGGGTTTGTCGTCGGGCCCGGGGTTCACCACCGAGGCGCTCGACCCCACCTTCACGCTGTAGGGCCAGCGGTAGCGCCAGCCCCGGACCTCCGCCGGGCGGGTCTCGGCGGTTTCGTAGCCGTGCTTGTCCACGGACTTGCTCACGATGAGGCGGACCTTCGGCCCCTCCTTCTCCTGCGCGGTGAGGAGGATCTTCAGCACCTTGAACCAGGCGTCGTCCTCGATCTCGATCCCGCAGCGGGAGGCCGACTTCAGCCCGAGCAGCGCGTACTGGAGGTTCGACAGGTCGCCTCCCCAGTCACTGGTGGAGTCCGGGCCCGCGGGATACCCCCACGCGTCGTGCTGCCGCCCGCCGAGGAGCATCTTCACGTGCCACTCGAGGAAGGCCTTGCGCTGAGGGGTCACCTTCCGGACCGGCTTCTCCACGGGCCGGTCCTCCCGCATGGCCTTGAACTCGTCCGGCGGGATGTGGCAGGCCTCGATCGCCATCATGGCGATGGCCGCGGAGTAGGTCCGTTCGAACTTCCGGGACTCGATCCACTGGAGCGTCTTCTGCATCTCGTCGCGCCACGGGTTGATCTCGGACACGAGGAGCGCGAGGCAGGCGAGCGCGGTGGCGCCGCCCGGCCACTTCTCGTCGTAGGGGCTCTGCCAGGTGCCGTCCGGCTGCTGCGTGCGGAGCAGGTGCTCGCAGCCGGCGGTGATCGCCGCGTCCACCCGGCGGCGGAACTCGCGGTCTTCGTCGCCGCCGGCGGAGGCGGGAGGCAGGTGGACCGCGAACACCATCAGCAGGACGAGCAGGAGGGCGCGCTTCATGGTGCCGGGCAGTATAACCGGAACCTGGCAGCCTGTCCCCGGTGAGGTCCATTTTGCGGAACGACGTCCACCAGGTTCGACACGTCGAGGGGGGAGACGGCCGGCAAGGCGTTCGCTGGGGAGTGGGCGTGCGCCGATACCGCCTGGTCATCCTCTGCCTGCTCCTCCTCCTCGCCCTCGTGGCCCTGCCCGCGGACCGGCGCTTCCGGCTCCGCGCCGGCCGGGAGCGGGCGGTCGAGGACGCCGTGGAGGCCCTCGGGGCGCCCTCCTTCGCCGACCGGGAGCGCGCCCAACGCCGCCTCGTCTCCCTCGGCGACGACGCCCGGGAGGCGCTCGCCGCGGCCAGGGGATCACCGGACGCCGAGGTGCGTCGCCGGGCCGCATCCGCACTCCGCTCGATCGCACGGGCCGTGGCCGACCCCGAGGAGCGGCTTGTCCCCGAGTACATCCGGCTGATCACGGGGGCCCTCCCGTACCCCGGCGCGCTCCGTCCCGGATCCCCCATCGACGGAGCCCTCCTCGTCTTCCCGGGCCCCGCCGCGCGCGCCGCGGCCCTCGCGGCCGGGAAGTCCGAGCATGACCTCGTCCTCCACCGCCGCGCCGTCGCCCTGCTCGTCCGCCTCGGCCGGCCGGAGGGCGCGCCGTACCTCGCCGCCCTGCTCCGCCGCGACTGGCCCCTCCCCTCCACGCTGGTCCTGGCCGCCGAGGGGCTCGCCGCGTTCGCCGGCCCGGCGGAGCGGGGGGACCTCCGGTTCGCGGCCCGGTCCCGGGAGCCCGTGGTCCGGGCCGGGGCGCTGCGGGCCCTGGCCCGCGCCGGGGACGCCTCCGACGTCGACCTCGCGAGGGAGGCCCTGCGGGATGACGACCCCGAGGTACGCCGGGCGGCGCTCGCGCTCCTCGCGGCGGGCCGCGGCGGACTCGCGGTCGAGGCCGCCCGGGAAGCACTCGGCGACGCATCCCCCCCGGTTCGCGTCGAGGCCTTGCGGATCCTCGCCCGGGCCGGGTCCGGCGCCGATGCGTCACTGGTTCCACCGCTCCTCGCGGACACCGCGGCGGACGTCCGGGCGGAGGCGGTGCGGGCGATCGCCGCTCTCGGCGACCCCGCCGGGGCCGCGCGCGCCGGGGGTGGCGACCCTTCCCCCGCCGTGCGGCGCGCCGCGATCGAGTCGGCGCGGCTGCTCCCCCCCGCTGAACGGCGCGATGCGCTCGCCGCCTCGGAGGAGGAGGGGGATCATTTCCTCGCGGCTCTGCGCGGGAAGATCCTCGGACCGTGAACGGAGAAGGCTGCCAGCGGCCCTTCGGGGCCGAGAGCGTTCTCGGCAATGTGGCCCTCCACCCCGATGGGCTGCTAGAATGGACGGGATGTACTCCGAAACCCTCGCCGGGTTGATCCTCGACCTGCTGGCCGAGGAGCCGATGTCGGGCTTCGACCTCGGCCGGGCCCTCGCGAAGCGCCACGGGATCACGTTCCCCGACGGCGAGGGCCTGCTCTATGCCGCCCTCGTCCAGATGGAGAAGGCCGGCTGGATCGACGGATCGTGGACCGAAGGGGAGCCGGGGATCCGCCGCCGCCTCTACCGGCTTCCCGTCCTCGTCTCCGCGGGGGAGGAGTCCGAGTGAGCCGCCTCGTCCGTCGCGCCCGGAGGGCCTCCCGCTGCCGCCGCCTGCCGGCGGAAGCCCGGAATCGTCTCGCCGAGGAGTTCGCCGCCCATCTCGCGGACGCGGTCAAGTCCTATCGCGACCTCGGCCTGAGCCGGCTCCGGGCGGAGCGACAGGCGCTGCGGGACTTCGGGGATCCGGCTCCGATCCGGGCCGGGATCGACCGGGCCTTCACCGGGCGGACCTTCACCCTGTTCCCCGGAAGCCTCTCCGAGCGCCTGCTCTCCTCGGCCGTCGGCAACCTCCGGTCCCTCCTCGTCATCGTGGCGATCGTCGTCCTCGTGCGCTGGCAGGTGGTGGCGGCCTACCACATCCCCACGAAGTCCATGGAGCCGACGCTGCACGGCGACCCCGAGAGCGGCGACATGATCCTCGTGGACAAGACCTACTACCGCCTCCACTCCCCCTCCCGGTTCGAGATCGCGGTCTTCGACCGGGAGGGCGAGGACAAGAGCCTCGTGAAGCGGATCGTGGGGCTCTCCGGCGAGGAGATCGACATCCGGGATGGCGACCTCTTCATCGATGGCGTCGTCGTGCGAAAGCCCCGCGACGTGCAGGACGAACTCCTGGTGCCGGTCTACGCGGGCGGACGCGACCTGCTCGCGGACCTGGATGGCGAGGAGCGCGTCGGACTTGCCGCCTGGACCGCCACCGGGTCCTGGTCCCGCTCCGACGGTTCTTTCCGCGGCTCGCCGGACGCGGGCGGGACGGCCGTCCTCGCGTTCCGCGGCGAGGTGACCGACGACTACCCCGGCGGCCTGCCGAGTGGAGACGC
The DNA here is from genome assembly GCA_025459285.1 of Planctomycetota bacterium. Taxonomy (GTDB): domain Bacteria; phylum Planctomycetota; class JAJSAM01; order JAJSAM01; family JAJSAM01; genus Prado167. The sequence continues at coordinate 11,225 of JALOQY010000004.1, forward strand.
CCTCCCGGTGGAGGACCTGGTCCTTTCATTCCGGGTCCGCCCGGCGGAGGGGGCCACGACGGTGGCGGCCCTGCTCCGCGAGAGGGGAGACGTCTACGAACTGTCGATTCCCGTGGGCGCCGGAGACGCGGTGATCCACCGGAACAAGACGGAGGTCGCCCGCTCCCCCGCGACATTCCTCCGGCCCGGTGAGGAGGTCTCGGTCCGGTTCGCCAATCTCGACGACCGCGTCTCGGCGGAGATTGACGGAAGCGAGCGGATGGCCGTGGCCATCGACCGGGCGCGGGACATGCGTCGCGACGGGCCTCCGGCGGAGTTCGCGGTGGCCGGCGGACCGGCGGAGTTCGGTGGCGTGGGCCTCTGGCGCGACATCTACTACCGCCGGGAGGGTCATCTGCCGTTCAAAGTCCCCGTGGACTGCTGCTACATGCTCGGGGACAACTCCGGCAACTCCCAGGACAGCCGGAGCTGGGGCGCGGTGCCCGTGAAGCGCCTGATCGGCCGCCCCGTCCTCGTCTTCTGGCCCCTCCCTCGCCTGAAGCTCGTCCGTTAGCAGCCCGTCGCCGAGGGGCTTCCACCAGCGCGGAGGCTTACGCCGACGGGCTGCTGGAGGGCTCGGACTTCCTCGGTCAGCACCCGGAACTGCTCACGAGGAGAATCGACCTCCCCGTCCGCGAGGGCGAGGCCGGCAGCGAGGAGGATTGCCGCGACCGGCGGGACGGACCGCACCGTCTCACTCCCCCGGTCTCTTCATGCCGAAGTAGCTCTTGTAGTGCTCCCGGATCCGCTGGGCCTCGGCGCGGTCCTGGCCGTCGCGCCACTCGTGCTCGGGGCGCGTGAGCTCGGTCGCGATCATCCCGAGCAGTTCCTCGTCGCCCTTCTCCTCGGCCAGCTCCCGCACGAGGGGCAGGAACTCCGTGTAGAAGTGCTTGCTCACCTCGTAGCCGCCGTGCCAGTGCGTGTAGTCCGGCCCCATCATCGAGGCGCCGTGTCGCATGCGCCGGCCCTCGTGGTGCCACAGTTCGTAGTAGACGTAGGTCAGCTCGTGGCCGAAGCCCTTGACCTCGGGGGTCGAGAGATACCCCTTGTCGGCGATGTGCTTCATCAGCTTCAGGGACGGCTTCCCGAACTTCTCGTTGTAGAGCATGACGAGAGCATCGTAGCCCGCGTAGAAGCCCTCCACGTGGCTCGTGGAGTGGCAGGCCGCGCAAACCCCCTTCATGTCGTTGCGCTTTTCGTCCCAGCGGACGTCGCGCTTCGCCACCTCCCCCGTGGCGTCGATCGTCGCGGTCTTCGAGGTGGTCAGGACGCTGACCTCCGGCCGCAGCGTCCAGCTCACGCGGAGGCCTACGTCGTGGTTCACGGGGCGGATCCCCTCCGCGGTCCGGTAGGCCGACATGTGGCAGGTGGCGCAGGTCGGCGCGGCGGAGTAGTCGCGCCCCACCACCCACTCCGGGTGATCGAGGTTCATCTCCGCGAGCTGGTTGCGGAACGCGATCCCGTGCTTGGACTCGTTGTAGATCTCGATCTGCGGGTGGTCCGGCCCCATGTGGCACTTCCCGCAGTTCTCGGGCTGCCGCGCCAGCGCCTTGCTGAACTCGTGACGCGGATGGCACGCGTTGCAGGTCCCGAGGGAGCCGTCCGGGTTGAACCGCCCCATGCCGCTGTTCGGCCAGGTGGCGGCGTCCATCTCGAGGCGCGTGTTCGCCTTCGGCTGCTTGCCTTTGTGCGGCGCGAAGGCCGTCTCCACCGCGACACGCAGCTTCTCGCGGAGCTCCGCCTTGTAGCCGATCACGCCCTTCACGTCGGTCCCCTTCTCGGCCATGATCTCGTCCATGGCCTTCGTGGAGATCGCGCCGAGGTCGAGGGTGAAGCTCGAGCCGTCCTCGAACCGCTTCGTGAAGGCGAGCTGGCTGCCGTGGCACTGCTTGCAGCCGAGCACGGCGTTCGGTCCGCCGGCCACGAACTCGCCGATCATGTTGTCCTGGCTGTGCAGGATCATGCCGGCGGTGTTGTGGTGGCTCGCCGCGAACTCAACGTTCTCGCGGGGGTGGCAGCGCGCGCAGGTTTCGGGGGTGACGATGGAGGTGATGTAGGCCCCCTCGTGGCGCCACGTCGTCACGCCGTCGGCGGGCGCGCCGTGGCAGTCCTGGCAGCCGACTCCCTTCACGGCGTGCTGGCTCGACGACCACTGCGCGACGACACCGGGCGACTTTTCGGCGTGGCACTTCACGCAGGCCGCGGAGTCGTCCTTCACGAGCGCCGAAAGCTGCGCAAGGCTCATCTTCTCCGGGGCCAGGTGGCGGCGTCGCTCCTGGTCCGCGACCATGAGGAGGGCCGCGACCATGAGGAGACCGAGGACGAAGATGATGATCCGCTTCGTGTTCAGCGACATGGGGGTTCTCCGTCAGTGCACCATGGCTTCCCAGACGGTGAAGCCGAGCCAGAGGAGGAAGCCGGAGATCCCGATGAGGACCGGGACCTCCTTCTTCGGGAAGAGCCGCTCGATCCGGCCATCGATCCACGGCCACAGGAAGAGGATGGCGAGGATCAGGCCGGTGAGGAGGACGCTCACGTCGAGCGAGGTGAGGCCGAAGAGTCCCGGGGAGAGCTTCAGCACCCGGAACTGGAAGTAGAAGTACCACTCCGGCTTGATGTGGTCCGGGGTGACCTGGGGGTTCGCCCGCTCCCCGAGTTCCGCCGGGAAGAGCAGGCAGAGGATGGTCAGCAGGAACAGGAGCCCGGTCCCGATCATCAACTCGGTGAGCATGTGGTCGGGGAAGAAGCTGAAGGTCTTCGGCTCCGCAGGGTCCTCCTTCTCCTTGAAGCGCCGGTGGCAGAGGGCGCCCGCGAGCAGGACCGCGACGAGCGCGGCGAGGAGCCAGCCGAATGCCGCGGGGCTCGCGGCCTCGCCGGTGAGGAGGTCCCGCACGACCTTCGCGGCGGCCAGCGCGACCGCCGTGAGGAAGACGAGGAGGCCCGCGAACCGCCGCCGCGCGAGGGCGGCCGCCCCGGCCGCGAGGGCCGCGGCGATCATCGCGAAGAGCGCCCGCGAGGTGCCGGGGAGGAACCGGTAGCCGACCAGGTCGAAGACCGTCGCGCCGCGCACGGCCACCACCGCCGCGAGGAGCGCCCCCGCCCCCGCGAGACCGGCGAGGACGAGGTGGATCGGGAACGGCCGGCGGGCCTCGGCGCGCGCCGGTTCGAATTCGTACTCGGTAACGCCGTGAAGGCGGACGAAGGTCAGGTGGAGCCCGAGGACACCGATCATCAGGAGGGGGAGCAGCCCCACATGGAGCAGGTAGAGGCGCGTCAGCGTCTGCGTGCCGATCTCCGGTCCGCCGCGCAGGAGGAGCGCCATGGGCTTGCCGAGGAGGGGCACCGACTCGGTCAGGTTCGCCGCCACCGTCGCGCCCCAGTAAGAGAGCTGCTCGTTGATGAGCGAGTAGCCGGTGAAACCGAGGGCCAGCGTCAAGAGGAGGAGCGTGACGCCGAAGATCCAGTTCAGCTGGCGCGGGTGGCGGTAGGCCCGGGTGAAGAACGTCCGGAGGAGGTGCAGGAGGACCGTGACGATCATCAGGTTCGCCGACCACTTGTGGATGCTCCGGACGAACCAGCCGAACGGCACCTCGTTCGAGATCCGCGCCACGCTGTCGTACGCGGTCGCGAAGCCGGGCTGGTAGTAGAAGGTGAGGAGGATGCCCGTCGTGATCTGGATGAAGAACAGGTAGGCCGGCGTCCCGCCGAGGGAGAACCACCATCGCTTGATGTGCCGGGGGACGGGTTCGTTCGTGAGCCGGCGCAGGCGGTCCCAGTCGAGGGGGATCAGCGCTTCCCAGCCCGTGGCGCCGGAGTGGCCGGCCGGTTTCTTCGCGGTCTCGGCTTCGGACATCTCAGGCCTCCTTCACGAGCACGAAGATGCTCGTCCCGCGGATGACCGTTTCGAGCCGCGTCAGGTCCTGCCCGGCCTCGGCGGGCGGACCGCTCACCGCGCGGCCCTCGGCGTCGAAGATCCCGTCATGGCACGGACAGACGAACTGGTTCCTCGTCCGGTCGAAGTGGACCCGGCAGCCGAGATGCGGGCAGATGTCGGAGAGGACGCGCACCCCGTCCGGCGTGCGGGCCATGACGAAACTGTCGCCCGAAGGCGTCTTCACCGTCCTGCTCTGGCCCGGAGCGAGGGAGTCGAGGGCGCCCGCGAACAGCTCGCGGTAGCGCACCTTCGTGCCGAGGGGCAGGAGATAGCGCAGGAAGTGCGCGGCCCCGAGGCCGTATCCGGCGGCGAGACCGGTCCACATCAGAGCGGAGCCGAGGAACCTCCGGCGATCCGGGGTCGTGCCTCTCTCTTCGGTCATTCCCGCCTCCTCGCCACGACGATCAGATCCGCCGAACGGGCCTCGTCGTACGGCTCGCCGCCGAAGCTCCCCAGCGCCTCGGCCACTTCCCCGCCGGCCGCCCGCACCATCGCCGAGAGCGCCGGAAGCGTGGCGGGCCAGAGGTCGGACCGGGAGAGGGAAGACCGGATCCGCTCCCCTTCCCGCTCGAGGACCACGAGGTCGAGGACGACCCGATCCTCGTGGACCTCGAAGAGCTTGAGGAAGAGGATCTCGCGACCGGCCCATTCGACCCTGCGCACCGGCAGGAGCCCGCCCCCCGCCGCACGGAGCTTCGGGTAGTTCAGCATGTGCAGGACGAGGAGCCCGCCGGGCCGAACGGCCCCGAAGAGCCCCGTGAGCGAACGTCCGACGCCCTCCGCCGTGCCGGCGAGCGGCAGCGAGTTCCCGAGGACGAGCACCGCGTCCTGCGGCGGCACGGCCTCGCCCACCCGATCGAAGGGGAGGGCGTGGACCTCGATCCCGGGCAGGCGCTCGCGGGCCCGCATCACCATCTCCGGTGAGAGGTCGGCGCCGGTGACCCGATAACCGAGGCGCGCGAGTTCCGCGAGGTGCATCCCCGTCCCGCAGGCGGCGTCGAGGACGGTGCCGGCGCCGTCGGCCTTCAGCCGGAAAGAGAGGAACGCCATCTCCCGGGGGAGCCGCCGCTCCCAGTCCGTGAGCAGGTCGTAGCGCTCGGCGATGGAATTGAACCCGATTTCGCTCATGGGCCCTCGTTCCCGGCAAGGCACGCGCCGTGCCGAGCCGTGTGAGGCGGGACGGAACGCGCCCCGCGTTGCATTGCATCGCTCCATGCAGCATTTGTGTTGCGCATGCAACATCTTGCCGCCTATGATTCGCAACATGCCGGTCTTCAGTGACTTGCGGCGCCGGAACCTGGAGGCGCTCTTCGATCTCGCGGGCGTGGGACTCTTCTCCACGGACCTCGACGGGCGGGTGCGGTCGATGAACCGGGAGGCCGAGCGGGCGCTGCGGCTCCGGCCGGGGCAGGCGATCGGTCTCGCGTGCCGGGAGATGCTCGGCGCCCACATGTGTTCCGAGGACTGCGCGCTGAAGCTGACTCGGAAGGACGGAGAGCCGCGCCGGGAGCATCTGCTGCGGGTCGTGGAGACGGACGGAACGCAGCGCGACCTCCTCTTTTCCACGGCCTTCCTCGACGCCCCGGATCCGGAGCACCGCGAGGTGGCGGTGGCCGTCCGGGACGTGACGGAGGCCGAGAGGCTGCGCCGGGCGCTCCGCGACCGCTGGACCTTCCACGGCATGGTGGCGGCCTCCCCGCGGATGAAGGAGGTCTTCGCCCTCGTCACGGAGATGGCGCCCTATGATTCGACCGTCCTGCTTCTCGGTGAGTCGGGGACAGGGAAGGAACTCGTGGCACGGGCGATCCACGGGGAGAGCCGGCGGCGGACCGCCCCCTTCGTCACCGTGAACTGCTCGGCCTACTCCGAGGGGGTCCTCGAGAGCGAGCTGTTCGGCCACGTGGAGGGGGCCTTCACCGGCGCGGTCCGGAGCCGCGTGGGCCGCTTCGAGGCGGCCTCGGGCGGGACGGTCTTCCTCGACGAGGTGGGCGAGATCCCGCCGTCGATCCAGGTGAAGCTGCTGCGCGTCCTGCAGGAGCGGGTGCTGGAGCGGGTGGGGGACATGCGCCCGGTGCCGGTGGACCTCCGCGTGGTGGCCGCGACGAACCGGGACCTCCGGAAGGCGGTGGCCGAGGGGCGGTTCCGGGAGGACCTCTACTACCGGCTCAAGGTGATCGCCATCGAGCTGCCGCCGCTCCGGGATCGCCGCGAGGACATCCCGGCGCTCGCCGAACACTTCCTCGGGGGGCTTCGGGAGGCCACCGGGAAGGATGTCACGGCCTTCTCCCCGGAGGCGATGGACCTGCTGTTCCGCCACGCGTGGCCGGGGAACGTGCGCGAGCTGCGCAACGCGGTGGAGCACGCGGTGGTGAAGGCCTCGGGGACGGTGGCCGTGCCGGCGGACCTCCCCCCGGAGGTCGGCCGCGGCCCCGCCGGTCCACCCCGCGACTCCGACCGCCGCCGCGCCGCGATCGACGCCGCCCTCCGTTCCGCCGGCGGCAACCTCAGCCGCGCCGCCGCCCTCCTCGGCGTCCACCGCACCACCCTCTGGCGCTGGCTCCGCGGCTAGCAGCCCGTCGGGGCCGGGGACGTTCTCGGCAATCCGACCCTTTACCCCGACGGGCTGCCAGGGGACGTACGTACCTTTTCACCTTTCCCGCGGGTGCCTGGCGCAGGAATGTGCCTGGCAGCGGGGGAATCAGCGCCCGGAGAGGCGGGCGAGGCCGCGGCGGGCGAGGTTGCCGGGAGAAGGGTCCATCTCGATGGAGCGACGGTAGTGCTGCTTCGCCTCGTCCCGGCGGCCGAGACTCTCCAGCGCGAAGCCGAGGTCATTCTCGGTGGCGGCGGAGGGGGCGAGCGAGGCGGAGGTGGCGAGGCTCTCGGCCGCGTCCGCAAAGCGGGCGAGGCGGAGGTAGGCGATGCCGCGATTGCGCAGCGCGGCGCCGTCCCGAGGTCGGATCGACAGGCCCCGCTCGAAGATCGGCAGCGCCTCCTCGATCCTGCCGGCGTCGCTCAGGGCCGTCGCGAGGTTGAACCACCCCTCTGCAAACTCCGGGCGATGGCGCACCGCCTCGCGGAACATCGGCACCGCCTCGTCGTAGCGTCCCGCGAGGCAGGAGGCCAGCCCGAGGTTCGTCCAGGCCATGTGGTACTCCGGCCGGTACTTCACGGTCAGCCGGTAGTGCTCCAGGGCTTCACGTTTCCGCCCGGAGAGGTCGAGTGCCACCGCGTAGTTGTAGTGCGCGAGGTAGTTGCGCTCCGTGACGGTAAACGCGTGGCGGAACAGGCTGAAGCTGTCCCTCCAGACGCCCACCTGCCGGAAGGTGAGCCACCCGAGCGCGCCGAGGACGATCACCGCGCCGGCCGCCGCGGGCGGGACGAGCCGGCGCGGCGACCTCGCGAGGGCCGCGGCCAGGACGAGGAAGACGCCGATGAGCGGCACGTAGGCGTATCGGTCCGCCATCGCCTGGTTGCCGACCTGCAGGATGCCGATCACCGGTCCCAGCGTCACGAGGTAGAGGAGCCACCCGGTCAGCAGCCAGGGCCATCGTCGTCTCACGGCGATCGCGGCGACCGTCGCGGAGAGGACGAAGAAGAGGGCCAGGACGAAATCGACCCACGGTACGTCCCGGCCGGGATGCGGGTAGAACGCGGCGAGTCCGGTGGGACGGATCGTGAGCAGCAGGTACCGGCCGGCGCACATCACGGCGTTGGTGAACCGCGTCCAGAGCGGGAACTGATCGAGCGGCGCCAGCGCCGTCCCGGCCCGCTGGGCGAAGATGGCCACCACGCCGAACGAAAACGACAGGGCGAACAGCGGCCACTTCTCGACCAGCGCCCTCCGGAGTCCGATCCGCCCGAGGCGCCCGAGCGGCCATCCGTCGAGGAGGACGAGGAGCACGGGCAGCGTGACGAGCATGGACTTCGCGAGGAGGCTTCCGGCGAACGCGAGGAGCACGAGGAGGCCGAGTCGCGCGGAGGGCCTTTGCGCCCATGACACGTAGGCGTGCACCGCGAGCAGGCCGAAGAGTGTGGAGAGCAGGTTCTTCCGCTCCGCCACCCACGCCACCGACTCCACGTTCAGAGGGTGGAGCGCGAAGAGCCCCGCCGCGAAGAGGCTCGCGAAGGCCGCTCCCGTCAGCCGCCGCAGGAGCAGCCACAGCAGGACCACGTTCGCGAGATGCATCGCGATGTTCACCGCCCGGTGGCCCGCGGGGACGCGGCCGAAGAGAGAGAGGTCGAGGGCGTGGGAGAGCCAGGTCAGCGGATGCCAGTTCCCCGCGTGGAAACGGGTGAAGGAAGCGCGGACGGCCTCCAGCCCGAGGCCGCGCTCGAAGAGCGGGTTCTCGAGGAGGTACGGCTGGTCGTCGAAGACGAACTCGTTGCCGAGCCCCGGCAGGTAGACGGCCGCCGTGACGAGCAGGAGCAGGAGGAGCGCGGAGATCGGTCCCGCGAGCGGCTGGAGAATGCTTCGCGGACTCATCGGAACTCGAACCTCGGGCCGGCTTGCTCCCACCACTCCCGGAGCGCCGCCACGGCCTTCGCCCGGTGTTCGGCCAGCCCGTCCGGCGCATAGCCCGGCTCCCGCCGGCCGGTCAGTCCGAAGACCGCGGCCATCGCCGCCTCGCGGACGCCCCGATCGGGGTCCTCCATCGCCGCGATGAGAGGGAGGATCACCGTGCGGCTCCGGACGAGCGCGAGCCGGTCCGCCGCCGTCTCGCGCACCGCCCGCGCGCCCGTGGCGAGGAGATCGACCGCCCCCCCCACGTCCCCCGCGGCGAGGAACACGCGGAGCGCGAAGAGCTGTTCGGGGACGGTGGCGGAGGGGTCGCGGGCCCGGGCGACGTCCGCGGCCAGCGCGCTCCGGAACGCCGCGGGGTCGCGCAGGCGCTCCGTAACGAGCCGCGCCGCGGCGTCTCCCCCGCCCTCCCCGCGCCGCAGGGCGTCGAGAAGTGCCGGGAGGTCGGTCGGCGGAGGGGCGGGCGGGGCCGATCCGAGGCCCCCCGTCTCGGCGCGCCGGAGGAGTTCCTTCAGCAGGGCGACGAGTTCGGGATCGGAGTCCGGCGGCGGCTCGTCGGGCATGGCCTCCCGCGCCTCCACGAACCGCCCGAGCTTCGCCAGGGCGAAGGCCCGCTCGGCGCGGGCGAGGGGGCTTCGCGGGAAGATGGCGAGGGCCTCGGCGAGGGCGGCCAGCGCCGCCTCGTAACGGCCCTGGCGGTTCAGCGCCCGGCCGAGCCAGGCGTGGGCGAGGTCCCGCTTGAACGCGTTCCCCATGGCCGCCGCCCGCCGGAACTCCTTCTCCGCCTCGACGAACCGCCGGTCGGCGCAGTGGCGCATTCCCAGGGAGATCGCCCAGCCGTACCGGGCGTTCGTCCGGAGGTAGCCCGCCGAGGCGTCCTCCGGGTTCCACGTGACCGCCCGGTCGTAGGCCTCGAGGGCGCTCACGAGCGCGTCCCGCTGCTGTTCGCGGTCCTTCACCGCGTCGAAGTACCCGGCGCGCGCCATGTGGTGCTCGGCCTCGAGGAAGCTCTGCCCTCCCTCGAAGGCCGCGTCGAGGGACTGCCGGAAGCCCTCCCGGTCGCCCTCCGGCACCCCCGCGAGGTCCGCGATCTCCGAGACGGGCCGGCGCAGCGCGTGGAGCACGGCGAGGTTGTCGGCGAGGAACGTGCTCGCGAAACCCACGGGGATCGCCCGGAACTCCATCTCCGGCCGCTCGTCGGTCATCACGCGCGCCCCGGCGAGCGCCCTGCGCAGCGGCTCGCCCCCCGTCACGTACGCGCCGAGGATCTGGCACGGGTCCGCGAAGGAGATCGCCCGGAGGTCCCCGGCCACGCCCTCCGCCCGCGCCCGCTCGGCCATGCGGGCGGCGTCGATCGGCAGCGGCTCGGCGGAGCCGACGAGCATGGAGGTGCCCTCCACGAACCAAAGGCTCGCTTCGGGGAAGACCGCGACGAAGGTGGCGAGGAGCATCCGGTACGAGTCGCTCGACATGGCGTGGATCGGGATCCACTGGACCATCACGCCGCCCGGGCCCAGGCGCGCCCGCCCGAGGCGGTAGAAGTCCTCGGTGTAGAGGTGGACCGCCCCCGGGGTGTAGGGCATGAGCGGCTCGAGGGTGATCACGTCATACCGGCGCTCCGTGTTCCGGAGGAAGTTCCGCCCGTCGGCGACGTGGATCCCCACCGGGTACGGGCGCGGCGCCCCTCCCGCGATGCCCCGGTTCACGTCGGCGAACCTCGGCGCGAGGGCGAGCACGTCCTTCGCGATCTCCACGACGTCGAGCCGTCCGAGGGGGTGGAGCGAGGCGGAGCCGGCGGTCGTGCCGGTCCCGAAGCAGATCACGAGCACCTCGGCGCCCGCGCCCTTCGGGGCGAGCAGGAGCGGCAGATGGGCGAGGAGCCGCATGTACTTGTACTGGGGCCCGGTGGCCGCGGCCTCGAAGGCGTCGGTGTAGATCGCGCGGACGCCGTTGCGGCGGTCTTCCACCACGCTGACCGCGCCGTCGAGCCCCTCGATCGAGGAGGTCAACTCCCGCTCGAGCCCGCGCTCGCCCCGGAAGACGTGGGAGTGGAGGATGAATGGCGTGGTCGGCCGAGAGAGCGCGACGAGGAGGACCGCCCCGGCCAGCAGGGGAAGGGCGGGCAGCAGCCGGCGCCATCCGAGGAGGAGGAGCCCCGTCACCCCGGAGACCGCGAGGATGACCACGGCACCGCGGGCCATACCCGCGAGCGGCACGAGCACGAGCCCCGCGAGGAGCGCCCCGGCCACCGAGCCCAGCGTGCTCGCCGCGGAGACTCCGCCCACCACGCGCCCGAGGCGGGCGGGATCCGCCGCCGCCATCCGCACCACCGCCGGGAAGATGCCGCCCATCACGAGGGCGGGCGGGAACAGCACGGCGAACGAGGCGACGAAGAGGCTCGCGGCGTGGACGGTCTTCCAGTCGGCGAAGAGCCGGTCGGCGAGCCCCTTCGCGAACCGTGTGAGGTCAAGCTGGCGCGTCAGGGCGAAGAGGACTCCGGCGGAGACGACGGCCAGGAGGAGGAAGAGCAGGCCGACGTATGCGCGGAGGTTCTTCACGCGATGGACGACCGCGCCCGACAGGACCGCCCCGAGGGCGAGTCCGGCGAGGAACGTCGAGAGCATCGCCGCGAACGTGAAGGTGAAGCCCTCGAGAAAGAAGACGAGCATCCGCGTCCAGAGGGTCTCGCTGGCGAGGGCCACGAAACCCGAGGCGCAGGCGGCGGCGAGGGCCAGCGTCGGGGCGGCTTGCGGTGTCGGCCCCGAGGCCTCGGGCGGCGCGGCCGTCTGGCGGCGGGCGAGGAGCAGGGCCGCGCCGGCGATGGCCAGGTTCATCGCCCCGGCGGCGTAGGTGCTGCCGTAGACACCGACGTGGCGCACGAGCACGAAGCCCGCGAGGGCCGTCCCCGCCACCGCGCCGAAGGTGTTGAGGCCGTAGAGGAGACCGATGCGGCTCCCGAGGCCACCGAGCGAGCGGACGACGAAGCGGGCCAGCACCGGGAGCGTGCCGCCCATCAGTGTCGTGGGGAGGAGCAGCGCGGCGAAGGCGAGGAGGCCGGTGGCGATCCGGCTGCTCCCGCCTGCCGCACCGGCGAAGGCGAGGAGCGCGGGGAAGAGGAAAACGAGGCCCGCCACGCCCGCCTCGAGGATCGCGTAGAGGCGGAGCGGGTGCTTCGACCGGTCGGCCAGCCCCCCGAAGAGTCGGGCTCCGATGGCGAGGCCGAGCATCCACGCGGCGAGGATGAGGCTCACGACGATCGTGGTGGAGCCGAGGAGCAGGACGAGCCGCCGCGTCCAGGCGACCTCGCAGACGAGGGCCGAGGCCCCGGAGAGGAAGAACAGGAGGTAGACCGCCGCGCGTGCCACGCCCCAAGGATACCGGCCCCCGCGCGTGGAACCCCATGTGGTCGGGGGGCCGGGTCCCGGCCGCCGCTGGCGGCGAGGCCTCCCGGAAGAAGTTCCCGGGAGGCCCCCCCGGAGATCAGATCTCCTGGTAGCTGAACTTCTGTCCGCCGACCGAGGCCTCGAGCATCAGCCCCGTCTCGTCCATGGTGAACACCGCGACGCCGTCGCGGAACTTGGCGTTCTCGCCGGCGCCGGACTTGAGCGCGACGGCCGTCGCCTGGGCGTTGAAGCGGTAGTTGCCCTGCTTGAAGGTCTCGACCGAGTCCCACGTCTCGAAGCAGATGATCTCGCTGTAGGACTGTCCGCCGACCTGGGCACCGATCGAGGTCTGGGTGAGATCGCAGTAGCCCACGGCCCGGCCGTTCGAGTACAGCACACCCTTGCCGTAGGCGCCCCCTACACCGAGACCGCCCTTGCCGATCGAGGGGAAGACCGCGTACCCCGCGGACCGGCTCAGGATCCCGACGATGGTCGGATCGGTGAACCGCGCCTTCGAGAGAGCGGCATCCGCTTCGGCGCGGATGTCGGCCTTGCCCTGCACCGTGGCCGGCGCCGTCGCGCAGCCGGTCGTCACGAGAAAGATGACCGCGATGGCCATCATGCCTGTCAGTTTCATGAAGTACGTCATCGTTGCACGTCCTTTCGAAAGCGGTCGGCGGCGGAGAGAGGCCCCGGCTTCGATCCGCACAACTCAAGACCGTCTGTCTCCGTCGCCGGAGCGAGCGACCGACCCGCGGCCGCCGGCTCCGGGCAGTTGGAGATCGACCGCCACGTCACCCGGACCGTTAGCTGCCGAATTCCGTGACCGCGTACTCGTAGATCTCCTGCGTCTTGCGCATGGCGCTGTCGAGAGCGATCTTCGAGTCCCTCCAGGACTCCGCGGTCGCGTCTCCGACCTTGGCGAGCCGATTGTCGACTTCTTCGAGGCTCACGACCATCCGTTCGCTCAGGTTCAGGAACCGCGTCTCACCCGCCTTTCCGGAGGCCTCCACCTTGCTCCGGAGGTCCCGCCAGTTCGTCCTGAGGCCCTGCAGGCGGTCCCGGGATGCCTCGACGATCCGACTCTGGTTCACGTAGGCATCGGCGGCGACCATCGCGTCGCCGGTGCTCTCGGCGGCACCTTCCAGGGCCTCACCGGTGGCCGTCGCGGCCTTGTCGAGAGCCTTCCCCGTGACCTTCGCCGCGTCATTGACGGCCGCGCCGGCCGACTTGGTCGCCTCCGACACCCGCTCGCAGGCCATCGCCGCGAGCGCCACTGCCACACACACGACAAGAGTGATGGGTATCCTTCTCATGGAACTTCTCCTTGGGTTCAGACTGAAGGGCCTTTCGGCGGACGCTTACCTCCGCCTCCGGACTCGCACGAGCGAGATCAGGAACAACACGATGAAGACGATGAAGAGGACCTGCGCAATCCAGCTCGCCGTGCCCGCGATGCCGCCGAAACCGAGGACTCCGGCCACTACGGCCACGAGGAAGAAGATCAACGCGTAGTACAGCATGTCCGCGCTCCTTTCCGAGGCCGACGACCTGCCGGTACGAAGCTCGCACCGGCGCGCTCGGCCGCCAGAAGACACAGAGCAAGCGTCGCTCCACAGAACAGGCGGAATGGAGGTTCGTCACATCCCCTTCGACCGACGGCGTTTACGCCGGCCGCTGGTTCGCGCCCTCCGCCCCCGACCGCACGGATCGGTTCGTGGCACCGGTTGTGGGGGCCCGATTTCGCCGCTACAATGCCGACGTTGATGGTTCTTGGAGATTCATCATGCTCATCCGGATCACCCTGGCGGTCGACGATCGGGACCTGCGGCGGAGACTGGGTTCCGTCCTGGCGCGGCCCGACATCCTGGTCCAGACTCCGCGGGTCCGGAAGGGTCTGTGGCCGCGGATCCTCAAAGATCCCTGCGACGTGCTCCTCGTCGGCGAGAGCATGCTGCCGGAGCCCTTGCGGGCCGGCATGGAGCAGCTCCTGCTCCACCCCGACACCCCCGCCTCGGTCGTGCTGGCGGAGAGCGCCGACCCGGTGACGCATGCCCGCTTCCTGGCGGACGGTTGCGACGCGGTGCTCTTCGCCGGCCTCGCGGAGGATCACGTCCGGGGAGTGATCGAGGCGATGCTGGAGAAACGCCAGCGGAAGTCGCAGAAGCTGTTCTTCGCCACCCGGCCGCTGGCGGAGCCGCGCCTTTCGGACTTCGTCTCCGAGAGTCCCGGGATGGCCAGGTTCCTGAACCTGGTGCCCCGCGTCGTGCAGAGCGACACCGCCCTGCTCATCGAGGGGGAGACCGGTGTCGGCAAGGAGCGCCTGGCCTGCGCCATCCACACCGAAGGTCGGAGGGCCACGGGGCGCTTCGTGGCGCTGAACTGCGGGGCGCTGCCGGAGCACCTGCTGGAGAGCGAGCTGTTCGGCCACGTGCGGGGGGCATTCACGGGCGCCACGGCGGCGCGCCGGGGGTGGTTCGAGATCGCCCACCGCGGCACACTGTTCCTCGACGAGGTCGGGGAGATCCCGATCCACCTCCAGGTGAAGCTGCTCCGCGTTCTCCAGGAGCAGGAGATCCAGCCCATCGGCAGCGAGAAGTCCTTCGGCGTGGACGTTCGCGTCATCGCGGCCAGCAACCGCGAGTTGCAGACGGAGGTCGAGGCCCGACGCTTCCGGAGAGACCTCTATCACCGGCTCAGCGTCGTGACGGTCACGGTTCCGCCCCTCCGCGAGCGCCCGGAGGACATCCCCGTCCTGGTGGAGAGACAGATCGCCTACCTCGCCCATCAGGTGAGCCGGCACGTGACCGGGATCGCCCCCGGGGCCATGCGGGCCATGTGCCGGTATCCCTGGCCCGGCAACGTGCGGGAACTGAACAACGTCATCGAGCGGGCCATCCTGCTCTGCGACGATACGGAGATCACCCTCTCGCACCTGCCGGAGTCGATCGCCGACCTGGCCTCCGGGCCGCCGGGCCATCCGGTGGCCGCCCCGGATGAGGCCGAACCGCCGGAGGCGCCGGTCACGAGTCCGGCCTCCGGGCCGGCAGGCCGCCTCGCTCTGCCGGAGGTGTGGCTCACGAAGTCGCTGCAGGAGGTGCGCAAGTCGTACCTGGCCGACCTCGAACGGCAGTACATCGAGGGACTGCTCGCGGCCACGCGCGGCCGGATCGGCGAGGCCGCCCGGCGGGCCGGCCTCCAAGAACGCTCCCTCTACGAGAAGATGAAGCAGTTCGGCCTTCGCAAGGAGGACTATCGGCAGCCCTCCGGCGCCACCGGGTGAGGCCGCCCGCCCTGTCGTTGAAGGGCGGCGAGGCGGCATCCCGGTCCGCAAGTCCCCCTGTCCATGCACCGGCGGGATCGCACGAGACACCGCCCCTCTCCCCGACCGCCGGCCGGCGGTCGGGCCGGCCCTTCGTGAAACCCGGCGCGAGAAGGAGTTACACTCAGGTAATCAGAAACCGGAGGCCCGGTTCTTGGTTCCAAGAGAGGTGAAAGAGGTTGTCCGGACCGACGATCCCGACGTCGCCCTCATGCTTCTGTGCAAGGGGGGTGACGATGTCGCGTTTTCCCAGCTCGTCGAGAAGTACGAAGATCGGGTGCTCGGCCTGGCGTACCGGTATCTCGGCGACCGGGGCCTCGCGGAGGACATGGCCCAGGAGGCCTTCCTCCGGGTGTATCGGGCGCGGGGGCGCTATGAGCCCCGCGCGAAGTTCTCGACCTGGCTGTATCGGATCGTGGTGAATCTGGCGCTGAATGAGCTTCGCTGGCAGAGAGGGCGGCCCTCCGTGGCCCTCGCGGTGAAGACCGAAACTTCGAGCAACGTGAACATCGACCATACCGACTCCGGATTGCTGCCTCCCATGGAGACGCTTGAAAAAGAGGAGTTGGCGGTCCGGATCCGGGAGATCGTGATGGAACTCCCGGAGAATCAGCGGATCGCGATCCTCCTCAACAAGTTCGAGGATCTCTCCTACGAGGAGACGGCGGAAGCGATGGAGATGTCGGTGGCGGCGGTGAAGAGCCTCCTGACCCGGGCGCGGGTGAAGATCAAGGAACGGCTGCTTCCCTATCTCGGGGAGGACGTCCATGCGATGTGAAGAGATCCGCGAACTGCTGGTGGCCCATGCCGACGGCGAACTCGACGACGTCGAGCGGGAGCGCGTGGACTCGCACCTCGCGAACTGCCCGGCCTGCCGGCGCGAGCGGGCGGCGTTCGAATCCACGGGGAACCTCCTCTCCCTGCTCGGACCGGTTCCGGGGGCCGGGCGGAGCATCTCGGCGAGGGTCATGGCCACGGTCCGGGGCGAGGACCCCTGGTGCGGCCACATCCGCCGCGAGCTGACCGCCTTCGTCGACGGCGAGCTCACGGAGGCGGAAGCGCGGCCGGTCCGCGAGCATCTCGCCACGTGCGCGGCCTGCGCCGCCGAGAGCCGGGCCCTCGAGCGGACCGGCGACGCTCTCCGGGCGTGGAAGCTGCCATCCATGAGAATCGGGCTCGCCCGGCTGTTCGCGCCGCCCCGGGCCCGGGGACGCCTGCTCCGCTTCGCCGCCGCCCTGGCCGCGGCCTGCCTGCTGCTCGCGGTCGGGATCGCCTTCTTCGTCTCGGAGTCCGGCACGGCGACGCCTCCCCCGGGCCTTCTCCGGGCCATGGAGATGCTCGACCCCGCCACGCTGGAGATCCTCGACCAGGATCCCGGTCTGCTGGAGATCGTCCGCGACCTCGAACTTCTCGAGAGCGTGACCGACGAGGAGGTCGCGCTCCTCACCTTGAACGGATCGGGCGGGTAGACGTGGTGCGTTGCGCGCTCTTCGCCCTGTTGCTCCTCGCCGCCGGTGTCCCGGTCCTCGCCCAGGACGCCGCCGAGGAGGACGCGAAGGCGCGCTGGGACCAGCTCACCCCGGAGGAGCGGGCGGAGAAACTCCGGCTCTACGATCAGCGCTGGAAGGACCTCTCGCCCGAGGAGCAGGCCCGGCGGATACAGCTCTACGAGGCGCAGCTCCGGGACCTCAGCCCCGAGCAGAAGGCCGAACTCCTGAAGAAGCTGAGGGAGGTCCGGCGCCGGCGCGACATCGAGGAACTGCGCGCCCGGCATGAAGACCTGAGCCGTATCGAGCGCCGCCTGCTCCGGGATCTGCCTCCCGAGCTGCGCGCCCGGATCGCCGGGCTTCCCAGGGAGCGCCGCGGTCAGGTCATGGGCCACGTCCTGCGCCGGATCGCCGAGGAGGTGCGGGAGCGGTTCCTCGAGTGGCTGAGCCCGGAGCAGCGCGGCAGGCTTCTGGCCGCGGAGGGGAAGGACCGCCTGCGGCGCCTGGCCGAGTTGGAGCGCGAGCAGGCACTGGTGAAGCTGGAGCCCGAAGCGCGCGCCGCGATCCGCAACCTCCCCGGACCCGAGCGAGAGGCAAAGGTGGAGGAGGTCGTGCGCGAAGTCCGGATCCAGAGGTTGAGCGAGGCCCGGCGGGTGGCGGAGGCGGAGATCACGAGGCTCCTCGACCGTTCGGTGGAGGAGGCCGAGGTGATCCTCAAGCTCTCGCGTCTCGGCCGGATGCTCACCGAACTCGGCATCACCGACCTCCAGGTCCGCTCCCGCATCGCCCGGGCCCCGGTCCCCCGGCTGAGGGCCCTCCTCGAAGACCTGAAGGCGGCTCCGACCCCCGAGGCCCGTCGCCTCCTCCTGGAGGCCTTCCTCGAGTCCCTCGACTGATCTGCCCGGAGATCGCGGGATCGCCGTTCGGGGTCGATGGAATCCGCTTGACTGCCGGCGCCCATGTCGTGGGTTCCTCGAATCCCCCCCCTGGCAGCCCGTCGGCGCAAGCCTCCGCGCTGGTGGAAGCCCCTCTGCCAGCAGGGACGTGCGTACCTTTTCACCTTTCCGCCCGGATCCTGCCGGCCCGCCGACCCCGGGGAATCCTGAAAAGGTGAAAGGGTACGTACGTCCCTCTGCTAGGAATGGGGCATGAACAGGATCGCGGTGCTGGTCGTGCTTCTCTCCGCCCTGCCGGCGGGGGTCCGTGCCGGGGAGGACCCGCTCGGGACGGCCCTCGAGGCGGCAAAGTCGGACGCGGCGAGGATCCGCGGCCTCGAGTTCCGCGCCGATCTGAAGGTCCGGAAGATCACCGCGGAGGAGTTCCGCCGGGAGATCATGCTCCGGGACGTCCGCCGGATCTTCGGCGAAGGTGAAACGCTCATCCACATGGAGGCGCTCCTCCGGATCCTCCGCGTGATCCCCTCCGACGCGGGACTCCTCGACCTCGCCCAGCGCTTCTTCCCCGCGACGGTGGCCGCCAACTACGACCCCGTGACGAAGCAGATCTCCTTCATCCGGGAGTTCACGAACCCCGCATCGCTGCACACGGTCATGGTCCACGAACTGACCCACGCCCTGCAGGACCAGCACTTCGACCTCCTGCGGATGGTGGAGGGGCAGGATCTCGATTTCGACCGGCTGCTCGCCCTCGGCGCGCTCGTGGAGGGCGATGCCGAGAGCACGGAGCGGACCTTCGAGACCGCCGGGCTCCTCGCCGTGACGCCTCTGGAGACCATCCGGGCCCTCGGCCGGACGCAGGTGCGGCAGTACCTGGCCCGCATGAAGGACTTCCCTCCCGGCCTCGCGCGACCCTTCATCTTCCAGTACCTCGACGGCCTCCTCTTCGTCGAGACCGTGAAACGCGCCCGCGGCGGGTTCCCCGCGATCGACCGCGCCTATCGTGATCCGCCCGTGAGCACGGAGCAGATCCTGCACCCCGGCCGATACCTCGCCCGGGACCATCCCACCACGATCCTCCTCGAAGAAGCCCCGCCGGGCTACCGGGTCCTGCTCGCGAACACCCTGGGTGAACTCGGCCTCTCGATCGTCCTCGCCGGCCACATCGGGGAGGAGAAGGCCGAAACCGCCGCGGACGGCTGGGACGGGGACCGCATCCTGCTCCTCGCGCGCGGCGAGGAATCCCCGGTCCTCGTCTGGTACACGACCTTCGACTCCGCAAGAGACGCCGGGGAGTTCCTGCAGGCCGCCGCCCTCATGCTCGGCGCCCGCCGATCCGCTCCCCTCGAGCCCCTCGGTCTCTTCACCGCCGAGAGCCTCCTCCAGAGGGAGGACGGCCGGGTGGCCATGCTCCTCGCGAAGGGCCGCGACGTGGTGCTCATCGAGGGCGCTCCGGAAGACGACTCGGAGGCGTTCGCCGGCGCCCTCCTCAAGGCCCGGAAGCGCGAGGTCGTCGTGACCGAATCCTCCTTCGGCAGCGGCCGGTGAAAAAATTCCTGAAATCCGCTTGACCGCCGCGAAGGCTGTAATACTCTTCCCGCACTTGGGCATTCGGTGCTCTTTGGAACACGGGCTCTTCGACTGAAAAGGCAAACCTGCTGGAAGGCAGGGGCGCAAAGCTACGGGCCTCATCCCGGCCGAAAGGCCGGAAAGGCAGCCAGTTGCCAAACGAGGAGTCGAGTCCTTGAACTCGTCAACCCGCGCTCAGGCAACTGGGCGCGGGTTTTCATTTGGGAACCTTTTCCTCTACCTAGGTGCGGGCCGGGCCCTCGGGTCCGGCTCGCACCGAACCCGCACCCGGGAACGCGAGGGAAGGACAAGTCGGAGTCCGTGACAGGCGGCAGGAAAAGGGAAAGGGAAGCTTGCCATGCGGATCACCGACGACGACGTCAGGGAAGTCTGGAGGGAGTACAAGAAGACGGGCGCGGAGAACCTCCGCAACCAGCTGATCGAGAAGTACCTCCCCGTCGTACGCTTCGTCGCCGAGCGCCTTCTGGCGACATTGCCCTCGTTCGTGGAACTCGACGACCTCCAGAGCATGGGGATCTTCGGGCTCATCGAAGCGATCGACCGCTTCGATCTCGAGCGGGGCGTCCAGTTCAAGACCTACTGCATGAACCGTATCCGCGGCGCCATTCTCGACGAACTCCGCTCTCTCGACTGGGTGCCGCGCCTGGTGCGGATCAAGGCCAGCCGGATCGAGCGGACCGTGCGCGCCCTCACGGCACGGCTCGGCCGCGAGCCGACGTTCTACGAGGTCGCGAAGGAGATGGAGCTCTCCTTCGACGAGTACTACGAGATGATCGAGGGCGGCAGCGCGACGATGATCATCCCGCTCTCCGATGAGTGGACGGACGGCGAGGAGGGTACCGGCAACCGCAAGATCGACCTCCTCCGCGACGAGAGCAGCGTGGACCCGGCGATCGAGATGCACAAGCGCGATCTGAAGGAGTTCATCTGCCGGAACCTCACCCAGAAGGAGAAGCTGGTCATCGTCCTCTACTACTACGAGGAACTCTCGATGAAGGAGATCGCGCAGGTGCTCGGCCTCACCGAGTCGCGCGTCTGCCAGATCCACGGCAAGGTCATCGAGCGTCTCCAGTCTCAGCTCAAGCGCATGCGCTGCGAGCTGTTCTACTGATCCGGCCTGACCCGAACGCCGGAACGCGCCCCGGGCCCTCCCCCGGGGCGCTGTCGTCTATAATGGCCGGATGCCACGCGCCCTGCTGATCCTCCTCCTCGCCGCCTCGCCTGCCTTTGGCGGCCCGGCCGACGCCGGGGACCTCTACCGCGCGGGGAAGGACCTCCTCGACGCCGGCGAACTCGACGGGGCGCGGGAGAAGTTCGAAGCCGCCCTCCGGCAGGACCCCGGCTTCTTTCTCGCCCACCACGGACTGGGCGGCGTGTTCGCCGCGCGGCACGACTACGAGGCGGCCGAGCGCCGGTTCCGCGAAGCCGTCCGCCTGAAGCCCGACTTCCCCGAAGGCCACAATTCCCTGGGGGTGGTCCTCGCCGCGGCGGGCCGGCCCGTGGAGGCTGTCGCTGCCTTCGGGAGAGCGATCGCCCTGCGCCCCGAGTACACCAACGCCCGTCTGAACCTCGCCGGAACACAGCTATCCGGAGGCCGGCCGGACCTTGCGGAAGCGACGGCGCGGGAGGCCCTCGCCCGCGATGCGAAGTCCGGCGACGCGCGGTACTTCCTCGCTCGCCTCGCCGCCACGCGGAAGGAGCACGCCGAGGCCCTCCGGCTCCTCGACGAAGCGATCGCCCTTGACGGTTCGAACGCGTCCTTCCATCTCGCCCGCGGGGAGACGCTCCTCGCCCTCTCCCGCGAAGAGGAGGCCGCCGGAGCCTTCCGGCGCGCCACCGAGGCCGACCCGCGAAACGGCCAGGCCTTCTTCCGGCTCGGCGTCGTCTCGACCCGTCTGGCGCGTTGGGAGGCCGCCGTGGCCGCCTTCGCGCGCGCCGAGGAACTCCTCCCGCAAAGCGCCGCCGCCTCCGGGAACCTCGGGCTCGCTCTCCTCGGCCGCTACGCCGAAGCGAAGGAACGAGCGACTCTCGAGGCGGCCATCGGCGCGCTGGAACGGTCCCTGGCCCGGAAGCCCGCCCAGCCCGACCTCGCCGAGAAGCTCTCCGAGGCGAGAAAGGCGCTCGCCGCCCTCCCGGGTTGATCACCGCGGCGCCGGTCCCCGCCCGCGCGCCCGCTAGCGATTCACGTACGTGCCACCGGAGGACTCGGCCAGCGATCGCATGAAGGCGGCGTCGTGGTCCTTCCCCACCCCCACCGCGTGGATCTTCACGCGCTTCAGCTCGTTCCAGCGGGCGACCTCGGCGAGGATCGCCGCCGTGGCGGTGACCGCGCCGCGGTTCGGCTGGCCGTCGGACAGGAAGAAGATCGTGTCCGCGCCGATGTCGTAGTGCTTGTCCCGCGCCCCCATGCCGGCGTACGTAAAGGCCAGCTTCAGCGCGTCGTAGATGTTCGTGTTGCCGTCGGCGACCATCGCCTCCACGAACTCCACGGCCTGCTTGCGGGCACCACCCTTCGCCTCCACCATCGCCGGCTTCCAGCGGAAGACCTCGTGATGGTAGAAG
>JALOQY010000142.1 GCA_025459285.1 Planctomycetota bacterium
TTGTGCCGCATCGAGAGGTAGGAGTCGTAATCGACCACGGCCACGGTCACCGCGAGCCAGGCGAGGAATCCGTCCATCTCCACGAGGGTGGAGACGTCCGTCGATCGGTCGCCAAGGGCGGTGACGAGTGTCTCCACATCGGACCAGTCGGCGGCTTCCTCGTTCGTCTCCTTCTCGAAGGCCTTCTCTCGGAAGCGCGCGAGGTCGGCCCCGGCGCCCTCCGGCTTGTAGAGGTTTCCCGAGTCGTTCCCGAACCGCGCCTCGCAGAAGATCTCGTCGACCTGCTCGGTCAGCGTGTAGAGGCCGTGGTAGACGCCGTTCACGAAGAGCCGGACCGGGGCCCCGTGGCTCACGGGGGCGCCGGCCTCGCGGAGCAGTTCCATGGTCAGAAGATCGCGGATCTGGGTGGGATCCTCGGCGTTGTTGCGGAGGTTCACGGCCTTCATCCCGAAGAACATCTGGTCCTTCGTCTCCGGCCTCGAATCCTCGAACTGGTCGAAGTCGACCTTGAACGGCAGCTTCTCCCGCCCCCGGAACCAGGGGTCGATGGAGGAACTGCCACGGTAGCGGATTCCCACGCGCTCCCAGACGAGGCCGTCGAAGCGGAAGGTCCCCTCCACGTAGTGGAAGTCCCGGCGAGGGTAGGGCCGCGGGGCCTGCGTGCGGAGATCCCGCCGCAGATCCTCCCACTCCGCCGGGGAGATCCCGATGTCGATGCGCCGCACCTGCGTCAGGTCGAAGACCCGTGCATGGTCAGGGTCGCCCTTGGCGTGCGACGGACTTCCGAGTCCGAGGATGACGCCCTTCTTGTTCGCCTTCCCCTTCGAGGGGGTCTCGAACCGCGCCCAGCCGGGCTGGCCGTCGCGGACACGGCCGAAGGAGAGGCCCGGGTCGAGCGGGCCGCACGCCACGGCGTCCACGAGGGCGGCCGCGGGCGTGAGGAACAGGACCCCGCACCCGTCGTCGGGGAGGGGCGCGGTCACGGTGAGGAAACCCTCGCCCGCGATCGACGTCCCGGGGGCCAGCGGTACGCCGGCCACGGTGAACCCCGAGAGGTCCGCGGAGTCCGCGGAGGGGTTCCACAGCTCGATCCAGTCGGCGCCGGGGCAGACTTCGTTCACCACCACCGGGCACGGACCGTTCCCCGCCCGCCAGATTCCGTCCTGACCCCGGCGCCACTCGGTGGTGCCGTCCGGGAGCGCCGGCCACGCCACGCTCGCGAGGACCTCGCCGTTCGCCGCGACGAGGCGCGCGCCGCCCGGCGCCGGGAGAGGGGTCGGCGGCAGGAGATCCGCCGTGGCGCCCGGGGCGAGCTTCCGGACGGTCACCGGGAACCGGAAGGAGTCCCCGGCCACCACGTCCACCCGCGCCCCGCGCAGCGCGAGGTTCCGGTCGCCGTCGTTCGAAAGGACGAGCCGCCCGTTCCCCGGCTCGAGCACGACGGCCGCGAACTCCGGCGCCGCCTCCCCCGTCGCCGCCAGAACGAACAAGAGAATGGGGACGTTGTAAACTTGTAAACTTTTCACCGCATCACCCTACCTGGCCGGCCACCCTGGCAAACAGCAACGGGGTGGGGACGTTGTAAACTTGTAAACTTTTCACCGCATCGCCCTACAGGGTCGGCTACCCCCCCATGCCCCGAAAAGTTTACAAGTTACCAACGTCCCCGATGTTGCTACTGCTCGTTCTGGCGGGGAGCGCGGCGGGTCTCGATGCCGACGGGGCGACGACGCTGATCGCGCGTTTCTCGGGGAGTGCCCGGCCGGACCATGCCCTCACGCCGGCGACCGTCTCCGGCGACGCGGAGATCCTCCCGGAGGGGGCCCTCCGCATCACCCGCTTCACTCACCTCGCGATCGACGTGGGCGAGGGGACGCTCCGCGGGAGCGAGGGGGCGATGGAACTGCGGCTGCGCCCGGAATGGGACGCGCTGCCGGAAACCGGGGTGCCGATCCTCGTGATCGGGCGACGCGTCGAAGACCGGCGAGACCTCGAACCGGGGCTCGTCCTGACTGGCGACGGGAGTCTCGCCGCACGCGGATTCGGGGCGTTCGCGGCGGAATCGAAGCCGATCCGGTGGGAACGGGGACGGTGGGTCCGCATCGGCCTCTCCTGGGACGAGGACGGCGTGGTGCTCTTGCTCGAGGGCACGGAGGCCGCGCGGTCCGCATTGGCCGGCCCGGGGGATTGGGAGGCCTTGCAGGTGACTCTCGGTGGAGTCGAGGCGTCGATCGACGACCTGCACTTCTCCGACCGCGCGCGCGGCGCCGGGCGCGAGCCCGTCGTGCGACCAGGCGTGCCGGCAGGTGGCGCGACCATCCGCGGCCGGATCGGGCGCCCTTCCCCCGAGAGCCCCCCGATCGTGCTGTCGCCGAAGCCGTGCCACCTCGACCCCGATGCGGTCCCGGCCTTTGCTCCCGCGGGGGCGATCCTCCTTGCCGCCGCGCGCGGGGAGACGGAATCCGCGACGTTCCTCCTCACGGCAACGGTTCCGCTCAGCGGGGTGCGGGTCACGGTGGACCTTCCGGGGATCGCCGTGGAGGCATTCGTCGCGCACCCGCAGTACGCGGCGCGAACCGGCGCGGCGATCGGCATCGGCCCCGCGCCGACCGACAGCCTCCTCCGCCCGCTCGTCCCCTTCGACCTGGCGGCCGGCGCGGGGTTCGAGGTCTGGCTCTCGCTCTCCGTGCCAGCCGACGCCGAAGCGGGGGTTCGGCGGGGGTGCGTGACCGTCGTCGCCGGCGACGTGCGCGCCGCGCTCCCGATCGAGATCGAGGTGTGGCCCTTCGAACTCCCCTCGCCGCCGGTGAAGAGCCTGGCCGCCTTCATCGACCCTGCGGACCGCCTCGTGGAGCCCGACCGCCTCGCCGAGGACCTGCGGGCGCTGCGGGCCGCCGGCGTGACGGCCCTCGCCCTCGAAAGGGGAGTGGAGTTCGACCCCGAGAACGGAACCGCGGACGCCTCGGTCCTCGACCGCGTGCTCGGCGCGCTGGAGGCCGCCGGTTTCGCCGGCCCGGTGGTCGTGCCGGCCGGACTCCACGCGACGGAACGCGAGGCGACCCTCGTCGAGGCCGCGGCGAAGGCCCACCCGGCGCTGGCGACGCGCTTCCGGACGGTCCGCTTCCTCCCGCCGTTCAGCAGCGGCCTCCCGCTGGGCTTCGAGTACTGGCTCGACGCGCGGACGGCCCGCCGGGAGTTCGGGATCCTCTCCGGCGTGCTCCTCTGGGCGAGCCCCTTCACCGCCGTCCTCGGGACCTCGGGGGGAGAGGGTCGGTCCGCGAGTTCCGAGTGCCTGCGGGAAGGCCACGACAACTGCCGGCTCCTCGGCCTCCTCGAGGACCTCGCCGCGTCGAAGGCCGCCGAATGGCCGGAGGCCGCGTCGCGGGCGCGGGAGTTCCTCTCCGGGGTGCGGGCACGCGTACGCCAGCCCGGGCTCCTCGACAGCGGGGAGGTCGACCGGATCCGCCGCGAGGCCGCGGAGCGGATCATCGGGCTCACGTGTGCCGGGAGCCTCGGGATCACGGCGCGCGGCGCGGACGGCGCGCCGCTTCCCTTCGTCCTCGTGAGCGCGATGGGCTCCTCGGGCGCGCCGGTGGCGAAGCTCTACGACTACCGGGTGGACCTCGACGGGGAGGGGCGGGGCGCGGTGGCGGGTGTCCCGTCGGGGCGCTATTCGGTCCGCCTCCACCGCGAGCGGGAGTTCCGCGTGGAGGAGGGCTTCGACGAGGTCTGGCTCGGCGAGGCGGAGGTCCGCGCCGGGGAGGTCGCCGCGATCGACGCCGTCCTCGCCCCCGGCGGGCGCCTGCGGGTCTCGTACCCCGAAGAGGGCCGCCTCCGCCTCCTCGACGCCGAGGGCCGTCCCGTCTCCGCCACCTTCTGGCGCGGCGAGGCCGGCGGCTGGGCCACCGACGGATACCGCCTGATCCCGCCGTTCACGAGCTGCGTCCTGCCCCCCGGCCGCTACCGTGTCGAACTCCTCCGCGCGCGCCGCCCGGTGGCCGCCGGCGAGGACGAGGTCGCCGGCGGTGCCGCCACCGACCTGAGCCTCCGCTCTCTCCAGAACCGCTGACTCCACCGGCGCCTTGACCGGACACGGATATGAGGCCATAATTGTAGCCATGAAGACCGTCGGCGTTCGCGAACTCAAGGACCGGCTGAGCGAGTACCTCCGCATCGTGGCTCGCGGTGGAACGGTCCGGGTCACGAGCCACGGGAAAGCCGTCGCGGACCTGCGGCCGGCCGGGGCCACCGGCCAAAGACGGAGAATGTCGCCGGCCCTCGCGGCACTGGTGGACGATGGCACGGTCCTGCTCGGCGAAGGGAACGGGCCGGAGAGGTATCCGCTCCTCGTGCGGATCGCGCCGGATGGGACGGGGGATGCGCTTCTCGCCGGGGAGCGGGGAGAGAGGTGAACCTCTACGCGGAGTCGAGTGCGGTCCTCGCATGGCTCCTCGGCGAGAGCCGCGGGGATGCGGTCCGCGGAATGCTCTCCGAGGCCTCGGTTGTCTACTCCTCGGAACTCACGCTGGTGGAGTGCGGACGGGCCCTTGTCCGTGGCGTCGCGACCGGCGCGTTTCCGGAGACCGAGGCCAGCGTGCGGCAGCGGAGGCTGGATGCCGCGGCGCGGGGCTGGGATCGGGTGCGCCTCACGGCGAGGATCCTGGATCGCGCGCGCCGCCCGTTCCCCCGGGAGCCGATCCGGACGCTGGATGCAATCCACCTTGCCGCCGCTCTCGCCGTTCTGCCGGAGGCTCAGGACAGTCAGATCCTGACCCTCGACGACAGCGTGCGGGCGAACGCTGCTCTTCTTGGTTTCAAAGTCGTGCCGGAGGAAAATCGCCCGGCGGCGAGACGAAGGTAGTTTCTGTGGCGGATGGCGAGGACCGGATCGCCTCGCATCACGAACTCGTGCCGGCCCCCGGCCCATGGGCCCTCGAAGCCCAGGTGTCGCAGGCCACGGATCAGATCGCGCCGGGAGACCGGACCCCAGGGCGGCATCCGCGCTTTGGCGAAACGGCGACCGAGATGCCCTCGAGGGCCGGCACGCGGAGACCCCGGGCTACCCGCACGAGGACCCACTCCTCGGCCACTTCTCCGAGGCGATCACGGCATTCCTCGAGCGTGTCGGCGGTGGCGAGGACTCTCCGGAGGCCGCGTACTTCGCCCACGAAGCTGTCATCCTCGAGCTTGTCGTATCGGGCGCGGCGCAGGGCGCACTCGACGTACTGGCGAATCACGATCACCTCCGTTCGAATGATCCCGTTACGGCAGCCCGGAGCCCCAGCCCCCGGTGATGCGGGGGAATGGACGCGATCCGGGTTACCATGGCGTCGCCCGGGACCGGGCGGGCACCGGTCCGCGGGGAGGTGGTGGATGGGCATGGGTGAAGCGGGTGTGACGGCTCGGTCGCGACGGCGCTTCGCCCTTCTCACGGCGGCGGGCGGGGGGCTCATCGGGCTCGTCATCGTCCTGCTCGAGAAGGCCGGGAACCCGCGGAACATGGGACTCTGCGTCTCCTGCTTCGAGCGCGACATCGCCGGGGCGCTGGGGATGCACCGGGCGGCGGCCGTGCAGTACCTCCGGCCGGAGATCCCGGCGATGCTCCTCGGGGCCCTCCTCGCCGCGCTCCTCTTCGGGGAGTTCCGGCCGCGGTGGGGGCCGGCGGCGGTGGTGCGCTTCTTCCTCGGCGTCTTCGCCACGGTGGGGGCCCTCGTCTTCCTCGGCTGCTCCTGGCGCCTCCTCGTCCGCCTCTCGGCCCTCGACCTGAACGCCCTCACGGGGCTCGCGGGACTGGTGGCGGGCGTGTCCGCGGCGGTCTTCTTCGAACGGCGCGGCTTCCATCTCGGGGGGACCCGCCCCGCCCCGGCCTTCACGGGCGCGATCCTGCCGGCGGTGATGGTCCTGCTCCTCCTCGTCGCGGTCCTCGGGCCGGCGTTCGGCGACGCCGGCGTCCCCTTCTCGAGCGTGAAGGGCCCGGGTTCGCAGCACGCCCCGCTCCTCATCGCGCTGGCCGGCGGGGCCGCCATCGGCTTCCTCGCCCAGCGGATGCGGCTCTGCACCGTGGGGGCTTTCCGGGACTCGATCGCCGCGCGGGACTTCCGGTTGCTCGGGGCCGCGGGCGCCATCGTGGCGGCGGCATTCGGCGCGCGCCTCGTCCTCGGCGGCGTCGATCCGGGCTTCGCGGGTCAGCCCATCTCCCACGCGGTCCACCTCTGGAACTTCCTCGGGATGGCGCTCGCGGGCCTCGCCTTCGCGCTCGGCGGTGGCTGCCCGGGCCGCCAGCTCGTGGCGGCGGGGGAGGGCAGTGGAGACGCCGCGGCCTTCGTGGGTGGCTGCTTTGCCGGCGCGGCCTTCGCCCACAATCTCGCCCTGGCCGCGGCCCCCGCCGGGCCGGCGGGGCCGGGCGGACCGGGCCCGTGGGGACAGGCCGCGGTGGTCGCGGGCCTCCTCTTCTGCGTCGCCGCCGGTCTCCTGCTGCGCCGGCGGGCCGGCGAACCGGCCGATTGACATGCGGCGGCCGGTGATCTAGGCTCTCCGGCACAAGGAGGGTTGCCATGCGGCTCAGCAGGTGGTTCCTGGTGCTCACCGTCCTGCCTCTCGCGGCCTGCGCGACCTCCATGGCGTCGAGGAGCGTGATGACCGTCAGTCCCGACGTCGTGTCGCTCGCGAAGGAGACGATGCCCGGCGGGGAGTTCGTGATGGAGATCGCCGACGACGGCAAGGTCCTCGGCATGGAGGCGAAGGTGCCGCTGTCCAGCGTGCCCGCCGCCTGCCGGGAGGCCGCGCAGCGCCTCGCCCCCAACGGACGCGCCGTGGCGGCGGTGAAGGAGATCGTGGACGGGAAAGTCCTCTACGAGATCCAGATGGACGCCGGCGGCTTCATGCACGAGATCCTGCTCGACCCGGCGGGGAACCTCGCCGGACGCGAGGATGTGCTGAAGCCGGGAGACTACCCCGCGAACATCGTTTCCGCCGCGCAGGCCGCGGTTCCGGGCACGCTGGTCTCGGTAGAGCGGATCGAAGGGCCGGAGAGCCGTCTGGGGTCGGACTATCACGTGAAGATCCGGATCCCGGAGGGCGAGGTCCTGAAGGTCTGCGTGTCCGGGGACGGAAAGGTCGGCCGGGTTCTCCGGAAGATCGACGCGGAGATCCAGGTCGAGCGCTGAGGTATCCGGGATGACGAAGAGCGACGATCTGCCGGGGTGGAAGAAGAGCCCGCTCCGACTCGACGTGCGGACACCCGCGAAGGCGGCCCGCGAAGGCCTCTCCGGTGCGCGGATCGTGGCGGAGGTGCCCCTCGGCCTGCTCTGTTCCGGGATCGCGCACCTGCCGGGCGGGGCGATCCTCGCGCTGCACGACGACTCCGGCGTGTGCGAGGTCCGGCCCGGGGAGAAGCCGCGCCTCCTGTTCGACATCGACGACGGCGAGGGGATCGCCGCGGATCCCGCGGGCCGGCACGTCTACGTCGTGGAGGAACGGAAGCGCCGGGTCAGGAAGCTCGAGGTGCGGCGCGACGGGAAGGACCGCCTCGCGCTGCGCGACACGGGCGAGGACCGGCGTCTGCCGAAGCTGAAGGCGTCGGACAACACCGGCTGGGAGGGGCTGGCCTTCCTCCCCGCGAAGCGGATCGGCGGGAAGCACGACCACCTCGCCTGCGTCCACGAGGGCTCGCCCCGGCGGATCGGCGTCTACGTGCTTCCGGACCTCGACGAGGGACTCACGCTGAAGCTGCCGAAGACCGCGAAGGAGGCGCTCCCCGACCTCTCCGACGTGGCGCTCGAGCCGGCCACCGGCCATCTCTTCGTGGTGAGCGACCGGTCGCGCACCATCGTGGAGTTCGCCTTCTCGCACGGGAAGGGGGCGGCCTCGGGCCTGATCGGCAACGTGAAGCTCGAAGCCCTCGCGGTCATTCCACTCCCGCTCTCGAAGCGACGCAAGCCCGAAGCCCTCGCATTCGACGGCGCGGGACGCCTATGGGTGGGGCTCGACGAGGAGGACGACACGCGCGAGGACGGCGAGGCCCTGGTCCTCGAACTGACGCGTCCCCGCCCCACCGGGCGGGCCGGGAAGTCCGGCCGCAGGCAGTCAGCGTCCCCATGAGACACGTGATCCGGGAGATCGCCCTGGCCCACTGCAAGCGGGGGCCTTCGCGATGCGAGGCCTGTCGGGAGGCGGCGGGGACGCCGCGGTGGTGCCTCCTTGACGTCGACCCGCCGGACCGGGGGATGGTGCAGCGGCGGGTGATCGAGGTCCGGGGCGAATCCGGCTCCGAATGGCGCGAATTCGACGTCGTCCGCATCTTCGCCGACGAGGCGGAGGCGCGCGCGCACGCCCGGGAGCACGGCATCGACGAGGCCCTTTTCCCGGGGGACTGAACCACTTCCTCCCCGCCGATCCTTCCGCCGAGCGGCCCCGGACCGCAAGATAGGCGCTTTCGTCCGAGGCCACCATGCAAGACCACGAAATCGCCGAGAAGGTCCGACACCTCGCCCCCGAGGCGCTCCGGCTCTACCGGATCCGCCACTCCCTGGCCCACGTCATGGCCACCGCCGTGAAGGAGATCTACCCGGGGACGACGCTCGGCTTCGGGCCGCCGGTGGACGACGGCTTCTACTACGACTTCGACCTCCCGGTGAAGCTCGGCAACGAGGACCTGCCGGCCATCGAGGCGAAGATGCGCGAGCTGCTCGCCCGCGACTTCGCTTTCGAGAGGACCGTTCTGCCCCTCGCCGAGGCCGAAGGGAAGATCGCGGCGCTGAGCGAGCCGTTCAAGGTCGAATTGCTCTCGGACCTGAAGGAGCGCGGCATCCCCGAGGTCAGCTTCTACGCGAGCGGCCCCTTCACCGACGTCTGCGAGGGGCCGCATGTCGCGAGTACCCGGGAGATCCCCGCCGACGCCTTCCGGCTCGATTCCGTGGCCGGCGCCTACTGGAAGGGCTCCGAGAAGAACAAGATGCTCACCCGCATCTACGGGCTCGCCTTCCTGACGAAGAAGGAGCTCGAGGAGTACGTCCACCTGCGCGAGGAGGCCGCCCGGCGCGACCACCGCAAGCTGGGGGCGGAACTCGACCTCTTCCACATCGAGGAGGTGGTGGGCAAGGGGCTGCCGCTGTGGCTCCCGAACGGCACCGCCATCCGGGACGAACTGGAGAAACTCGCGAAGGAGTACGAGTTCCTCGACGGCTACGTCCGCGTGGCGACCCCGGAGATCACGCGGGAAGAGCTCTTCTACAAGTCGGGCCATCTGCCCTACTACAAGGCGAGCATGTTCCCCCCCATGGTGCTCGAGGAGAAGGACGACGAGGGGAAGGTGACCTCGAAGGAGACCTTCTACCTGAAGCCCATGAACTGCCCGATGCACCACATGATCTTCCGGAGCCGCCTGCGGAGCTACCGGGAGATGCCGCTTCGACTCTCCGAGTACGGTCACGACTACCGCTACGAGAAGTCCGGCGAGTTGTCGGGGCTCCTCCGCGTCCGCGGCATGACGATGAACGACGCGCACCTCTACTGCCCGAAGGAGAAGGTGAAGGAGGAGTTCATCCGGGTGATGGAGCTGCACCTCAAGTACTACCGGCTCCTCCACTTCGGCGGCTGGTACATGCGCCTCAGTCTGTCCGATGCCGATTCGACCAAGTTCATCCCGCGGCCCGACCTCTGGATGGAGGCGGAGCGCCTCTGCGTGGAGGCCATGAAGGACATGGGCCTCGACTACGAGATCGCCCGGGGCGAAGCGGCCTTCTACGGCCCGAAGGTGGACGTGCAGGTGAAGAACGTCGTCGGTCGCGAGGAGACCGCGAGCACCAACCAGATCGACCCCATGGCGGCTCTCGAGGACCGCTTCGACCTGACTTTCACCGGGGCCGACGGGATGCCCCACCGGCCCTGGGTGCTCCACCGCGCGCCGCTCGGGACCCACGAGCGGTTCGTCGCCTTCCTCATCGAGCACTTCGCCGGTGCCTTCCCGCTCTGGCTCGCGCCGGTGCAGGTCCGCGTCCTGCCGATCGGCGCGGAGTCGATCGAGTACGGCATGCGGCTCAAGGAGAGGCTCTTCGCGAACTTCGTGCGCGTGGAGATCGACGACTCCACGGACACCTTCAACAAGAAGATCCGCAGCGGCACGGTCCGGAAGATCCCGGCCCTCGCGATCGTGGGCCGCAAGGAAGCCGCCGACGGCACCGTCACCCTGCGCCGCTGGCACGACCAGAAGCGCCAGGAGACGCTGCCCTTCGACGTCTTCGTGGAGACGATCCTCCGCGAGATCCGCGAGCGCGTGACCCCCGAGCCGAAGCGCTGATCGGAAGCGGGTCCCCGACTGGAAGTTCCGATCGCTCGCCTCACTCAGAGCGTGAGCAATGATCCCGCGCGGCCTCGTTGTCGGCCCCGGCGCGGCCGGAGAGGTGGGTGGGGGGCGGGACCGACGCCCGCGCCGGGGCCGACAACCCTTCGGGCCGGGCCCGATGCGCTTCGCATCGCTTCGTCGGTCGTCGTCTTCGACCGGCTCCGCAAGGTCGAGTCCTCCTCGCTCCTTGCGCTGCTCGCGCCTCGTCCCGGCGCGGCTCGCGGGGGATTATTGCTCACGC
>JALOQY010000143.1 GCA_025459285.1 Planctomycetota bacterium
TCCGCCGCGCGCGCCCTCCATCTCCTCGCCGATGCCGCCACGGGTGCCCTTCCCCTGCCACCCGAGGCGGCGGCACGCCTCGCGGCCGTCTCGTACTTCGGCGAGGACCTGCCGGCCCGCCCGCTCGGGGCCGAACGGACCGCCGGGCTCCTCCGCACCGCCGAGACCCATGAGGATCCCCTCCG
Source organism: Planctomycetota bacterium (assembly GCA_025459285.1). Lineage (GTDB taxonomy): Bacteria > Planctomycetota > JAJSAM01 > JAJSAM01 > JAJSAM01 > Prado167. The sequence goes on from JALOQY010000143.1 coordinate 186, forward strand.
GCGGGTCATCGCCGCGCGGATCCTCGCCGCCTCCGCGGACCCCGGGGTCTTCCCGGCTCTTCTCGCGGCCTGTGAGGCCGCCGATGGTCCGGCGCTGGTGTTCTCCGACGGTTACGCCCTCGATCCGCGGTGGCTCCGATTCCCGCCGCCCGCGGGGGGGCCGCTCCGCTTCCGACTCGCCCTCCTCCACGGGAGACTCGGTTCCGGCGAGGCGAACGCGGACCTCTCGTTCGAGGATGCCGAGCGCCTCGCGGCGGAAGCCCGGATCTGGCTCGCGGGCGAGAAGGACGCGCGGCTCATCGGCCACTTCCTTCGCCTGCTGGCCTGGGCCGGCGACTTCCTCGTCGTTCACGGCGAACTCGGCCGGCGAATCCCGGTCCCGTCCTGCGCCGCGCTGCTCGACGACCTCGCCACCGGCCGCCCGGCCTGGCCGGATGACCTCGCCGGGCTGGCCCACCGGGTCGCGGAACGTCTGCGGGCGCAGTTCGCGGGCGAGGACTTCGAGCCCGCCTCCTCGCCGGCCCGTCCGGTCTCGCCGGTCGCGGCGCTGATCCGGTCCGTCCCGATCGGAGAGAACCTGGCTGATATTGCACGGCGGATCGGGGAATGGCTCGCCCTCGACCCGGAGTTCCTCTTCGACCCGGACTGCGGGAACGCCATCGGCGATCTCGGCGCCGAGGACCGGCGCCGGTTCGTGCGGGCCATCCCGGAGGAGATTCTGCGACGCCTCCTCGCCCGTCCCCCGACGCGCTACCGCGTGAAAGACGGCGGCCACGGCGATGACCTCGACGGGGCGGAGTGCCGGGACCGGCTCCTCCGGATCCTCGGCATACACGGAGAGCGGGCCGTCCTGCTCGGCGATCCCGACCCCGTGCTCCGCTGGCCGGGGCGCAACCGCCGGCAGGCCGGGTGGATCCTCGCCGTGTGGACGGTGCACCCGGCCCGGCTCGGGGAGCTGCTCGCGGACGACGAGTTCGCGTTCGGGTACCTGTCGGCGCGCCTCGCCTCCGGACCGGGCGACCTCGGCGGGTTCGCGGCCCGGGTGGTCGCCGGGGTCGAGTCAAGGCCGGCTCTTCTCGCCGCCCTCGCGGATGGGGTCACCGACGAGCTGTACCTCGGCGAGACCCTCCCGTCGGAGCGTATGCCGCCCCTCGAACCCGCGCTCCGTGAGGCCCTCGCGGCCCGCGTCCGATCGGCGGCGGATCCCTCCCTCGCCCTGCTCGCGGGCCATCTCCTCGCCGCGAGCGGCACCGAAGACGACCTCGCGGCGCTGCTTCGAAACGGCGAGGCCCTCGGGGCGGAGGCCGTGTGGAACCCGCACCCTCTCTCCCTCCTGGTCTCGCTCGTGGACACGCGGTCGAAGCTTGCGCTGTTCCTCGACTACGTGGCACGCGAGGACGCCGACCCCCGGGCCCGGGCGGACATCTTCTCGGCGCTGGCCCGCGGTGATTTCCTGACCTCCCTCGACGAGGAGGACCAGGACGCCGCCCGGGAGGCGTTCCACACCTTCGCCCGCGACCGCCTGCCGACCCTCGGCCGCGGCGTGGCGGAGGCCGGCCTCATCGCCCTCCTCGAGGAGAGGGTCGACGACGAGGCGATGGAGTCGGTGGAAGCCGCCCTCGCGAAGGTCCCCGTGGAGTCGGTCCGCATCCGCCTTCGCATCGCCCTCGAAGAGTACGGGCGCTAGCAGCCCGTCGGGGCCGGGGACGTTCTCGGCAATGCGACCCTTTACCCCGACGGGCTGCCGGAACAGCCGCGCCCCGGCCGGAGACGGCCGGGGCGCGGGGACAGACCGGGGTCGGGGGGCTACTCCAGGAAGAAGAGCTCCGGGATCTTGTAGCGATCGGCGATCCGCTTGTCGATCGTCTCCAGTTCCGAAGCCTTGATCACGAAGGGCGGCGCCAGATCCTCGAAGGTGAAGACGTGGAACCCGCCCATCGGCTTCTTCAGCGCCTCGATGACATCGGGGAGCTGCCGGATCCGCTCGCCGTTCACGGTGAGGATCGCGAAGTTGCCGAGTTCGTCCAGCCCCTTGTTCGAGAGGTCGGCGAGGACGCGGCTCAGGTAGACGATCCGCTTGCGGTCGTCCGGGGGATCCCACATCGCCCGGGCCTGGTACTGCCGGAGCGTCGACCCGCCGGCGGGGGACCGCCGGGAGAGCTCCAGGATCACGAGGCCGCCGGCCACCAGGAACGGGGGCCGCCGGTCCATCAGGTCCATGGGGATCCGCTGCTCCTCGTAGGGCCAGCCCCGGATCGGGAGCTTCACCTCGATCTCCTCGCCCTTCCGCAGGATCTTCGCCGGGATCAGGTCACCGGGGTGGGTCGTGCCATAGAGCAGGTAGCTGTGGTGCAGCCGCCCGTGCTTCTCGTGCACGAACATCCCCTCGTCGTCGAGTTCGTAGCCGGCGAGGGAGAGGATCACATCCCCCGCCGCGACGGCGCCGTCCCCGGTCCGCCCCGGCAGGACGCGCGACACTCCGACCCCGTGCCGCCCCTCCGGCACGCTATACCATGCCTTCAGGTCGTCGCGCAGGAGCTGGTGGGTGTGGAAGCCGAAACTGCCGAAGCCGCGGTAGTCCCCGGAGTCGAAGTCGGCAAGGAAGTGCCGGATCGTCTCGATCGAGAGCAGCGTCCCCTCCTGCCGGCCGGGGTTCGTGCGGGTCACGAGACCGACGACCTGCCCGTCCTTCAGGGCCGCCTGCCCGTCGCCGTTGTCACCGAGCGTCGTCTTGATCGTCAGCTCGAGACGCGGGCCGGAGGGGTAGACCGCCTGCACGCGGCCGGTGGCGCGCTCCAGGAGTTCGGCGCCGCCGAGCTGCCAGATCTCGAACTCGTCGTCGATGGTGATCGGTTCGCCGACCGGCAGGGGCGCGAGGCGCGTGCTCAGGGACTCGTCCGCCACCTTCACGAGGGCGAGGTTCGCGGCGTAGTCCACGTGGACGAGGGAGGCCGGGTAGCGCCGCGCGCTGTTGGCCTCGGAGACCTCCACCATGATGCAGTTGGCGAGGCTCCCGATAGGCGTCAGGACGAGACCCGGACGCACCATGACGCCGCGCTGGACGCCGCTGGTGGGGTTCGACTTGTTCCAGGGACTCGCCACCTGCCAGCTCTGGCTGGTGGAATAGACCCGGAGGAGGGCGCCCCGGAGCTTCGGAGCGAGGTCCTCCCCGGCCGCCGCGCGGGGTCCGGGAAGGAGAGCCGCGGCGAGCGCGGCGAGAGTGAGGATCGTCGAGCGCTTCATCGCTGTTCCTCCCGGAGGTAGCGGTCTTCCTTGATGCCGTAGGTGTCGAGGATGGCCTTCTGGACCTTCGCGATCTTCTCCCGGTCGAGGAGGAGGGGTTCCACGTTCACCCCTTCGAACTCGATCACCGCCTGCTCCGCGCCGTCGAGGAGGCTCGCGAAGTGGCGGAAGTCCTTCGGGGCCGCGCCGTTCACGGTCCTGACGACGACATTGGCGTAGTTCTGGTAGCGGGTGCTGTCGTGCTGCAGGGTGCGCGAGAGCACGACGAGCTGCTCCACCCCCGGCCGTTCGTCGATCAGCGACGTGTAGAACTCGTTCAGCCAATAGCCGAGGTCGCTGCGCCAGCCGGCCGCCCCGACGTAACCCGAGGAGAGCGGGACGAAGACGTGGCCGCCGAGCACGAGGTACTCCGGCCGGACCTCGTACTCCGCGCCATCCGGCATCCGGACGTCCCACTTCTTCAGCGCCACCGGGACGTCCATCACCTCGCCGCGGCGTCGGATCTTCAGGATGATCGTGTCGCCGACGTGCTTCTCCTGGACGACGTAGAGGAGTTCCAGGAACTCGCCGTCCACCTTCACCGTCCCGTCGTTCTCCACGGGGATCCCGTCCACCGCGTGGAGGACGTCGTTTCGCTCGAGGATCCCGGCGGTCGAGGAGAAGGGGAGCGCCTTCAGGATCAGCACCCCGGTCTCCCCGTCCGGCACCCCCAGATACTCGCGGAGGGCGGCGTTCTCGAGGTTCCCCGTCCGCACGCCGAGCAGCGGATAGCCGTGGTAGGTCCCGTCTTCGACGTCCTTCAGGAAGTGGCGGATCACCGGCGTGGGGATCATGTAGCCGATGTTCTGGGAGAAGAACTGCGTCTGGAAGGCCACCCCCACCACGTGGTCATCCTGGATGACCGGCCCCCCGCTGTTGCCGGGGTTGATCGCCGCATCCACCTGGATCGTCAGGTGCCGGTCCGCCCCGGTGTGGACGTAGTCGTGCAGTTCGATCCGGCTCACGACGCCCTCGGTGATCGAGAGCTTGCGCCCGCCCACCGGGTAACCCACCGCGGTCACCTGGGAGCGGAGCGCGGGGGTGGCGCCGAAGGCGAGCGGCTTCATCCCTTCGAAGAACGTCTTGTCATCGACGGTCAGCAGCGCGAGGTCGCAGTCGTGGGCGATGAAGAGGATCCGCGCGTCGTACTTCTCCGGGCGGTCCGGCCTCTTCAGGCGGATGATCCGGGCGTTGCTCACCACGTGGGCGTTCGTCATCAGCCGCCCGTCGCCGATGAAGAAGGCGCTGCCGCCGGACCCTTCGGGATCCGGGCGCATCCAGGGCGAGAAGTAGTCCTCCCCCTGGATCGTCACCTCGACCTGCACGACGGAAGCCTTGAGCGCGTCGAGATCGACGTTGGCGCCCGCGGCTCCCGGCAGGGCGAGGACGAGAAGGCACGGCCAGAGATACCTCATGCGTCCTCCCTTGGAAAATGCGGGAAAGCGGCACTGTACCCGGAGGGCCCCCGCTGCCGACAGGGATTGAAGGGAACGGGAGGCCGTTTCCTTCGTATAGACTGTATACGTTTCCGGTCCCTGGGAGGACCGGCGTGAAGGGCAGACATGCGCGCGAACCACCTGGTTTTCCTCCTCCCCACCCTCCTCTGCGGCGCGATCCTCCTTCCCGGGCCGGCGGCCGGGGCCGGCGGGACCTATGTCGACAAGCAGTACGGCTACTCGATCAAGATCGGGCCGGACTGGTCCCAGACCCCCACCCAGCCCGGCGAGAAGATCGAGGTCGGCAAGTGGAAGGACGCCCAGAAGCGCGAATTCGCCACGCTGACGATCTGCCGCTTCGCCAAGGTCGCCGCCGAGTCCACGCCGGGCGGCAGCGAGGATCTCCCCGAGGTGCCTCCGGGCTGGGGGCCGCCCCGCCCGACGAGCGCCTTCGAGTACTTCCGCTACGAGGTGCAGGGCCAGGCGGAGCAGATGGTGGCCCGCGGCCTGAAGGAGGTCGTCCCCGGGATCCCCGATCCGAAGACGGTGAAGATGGGCAAGATCGAGGGGAAGCTCTACCAGGTCGAGTGGGAGAGCCAGGTGTGGCGCGGGCGGGGGAACGCCTGGGTGGCGGGGATCGTGGAAAACGACGCCGAGGAGTACCTGATCCTCTACTCGAGCCCCCCCAATCGGCTGAAGAAGCTGACCCCGTGGTTCATCCAGTCCATCCGCAGTTTCCGCCTCGCCGGCGACAGCTCCCCGGACAACGGCGAGGAGGACGACGCCTCGAAGCGGGGGAAGGTGCTCGACAAGTCCGACGAACTGCTCGACCTCCCGAAACGCGAGCGGATCAAGAAGGAACTCGTCGGCACGTGGCGGTTCATCGACACCCCGCACTACATCGTGATCTACAACTGCGACGACCCGCTCGCGAAGTACATCGCCGAGCGCTGCGAGTACATGCGGACGAACGCCTACGAGAAGGTCTTCCCCCCTCTGGCCCCCATCACGAAGTGCATGGTGGTCCGCGTCTGCAAGGAGATGGACGAGTACTACCACTACGGCGCGCCCCGGGGCTCCGCCGGCTACTGGTCGAGCGGGACGGACGAACTGGTCTTCCCGGACCTCTCCCAGAGCAAGAAGCCGGACATCACCACCGTCGGCGTCATGCACCACGAGGCCTTCCACCAGTACATCCACTACGCCCTCCTCGAGAACCACCCGCCGATCTGGTTCAACGAGGGATTCGCCGAGTACTTCTTCTGCGTGGACTTCGAGTCCTGGTCGAAGAAGCTGGTCTTCGAGAAGCGCCATCCCATGCGCTACTCCACGGTGAAGTCGGAGGCCGGCACCGGGGGGCTCGTCCCGCTGAAGGACCTGATCCGGATGTCGCAGGGCCAGTACTACTCCCGAGCGCAGCTCTGCTACTCCGAGGGCTGGGCCTTCGCCACGTGGCTCATGAACGTGACGAAGAACGAGCGGTACCGCCAGATCCCGCGGATCATGTTCGACGAGATGCAGAAGGGCTTCGCCGCCGCCCAGCAGCCCGGGCCGGATGGCGAGATGCGTCCCATGGGTTTCTTCCCGGGCGGAGAGAAGGTCCTCCTGGACGCCACGGAGAAGGCCTTCGAGGGCATCGACCTCGACAAGCTCCACGAGGAGTTCGTCGAGGACATCAAGCGGAAGATGTAGCCTCCGCGGCATGGACGAGGGCTACTCCAGGCGCGACTTCCTGCGGCGGCTGCCGGGTCTCTTCAGGCGGAGCGCGGCCTCCTTCGCCGAGTCCCTGCCGGAGGCCCTGAAGGGTGGCAAGCTGGAGAAGCCCGCCATCCCGACGGTCGCCATCCCCCCCCTCCACATGCCCCTCGACGGCTTGCCGGTGGAGAGCCCCTGGGCGGCGACGGCTTTCGCCTGCGCCGAGAAGCTGACCCGCCGCCTGCCCTTCGGCCTCCTGCTCGGCGCCTCCGGGGAGGCGTTCCGGACGGTCTGGTCCGACACCGACCGGGAGGAGGCGGCGGCCACCGCCCCCCTCAACACGTTCCTCACCGCCTGCGGCGTCGCGGGACTCTCCGCGGCGGCGGCCCCCGGCGGGCCGTTCGAGCCGGCGCGCGCCGGGGCGGTGACCGCCGTCCGGCGCGGGGGGTGCCTCGTGGTCCTCGCCCTGCGGAGCGGGCCGGCCGTGCTCCTCGAGTCCTTCGACGGGAGGCGGGAGGTCCGCCTCGCCCGCGCGGACCCGGGGCCGGCGGTTCTCGGCTTCGAGGAACTCGAACGGGAGTGGATGGAGGGGTGGTGGCCCTCCGGTCGCGCGCCGTTCCTGCGCGTCCTGCTCTCGTCCGGGCCGCCGCTCCGCCCGCTGTCGGAGGTCGCGCCGCTCGCGCTGCGGACGGTTTCGGCGATGCTCGAACCGCGCGAGGCCGGCGGGCTCTCCTTCGGCGTCGCGGCGTGGGAGGCCATGGCCGCCGCCGCCCGGGAGGGCCGGATGCCGGACGATGCCGCGGACCCCTTCTACATGGAGATCCTGCCGGCCCTGGCCGCGGGCCGCGCCGCCGCGGGCCCGTTCCTCGAAGCCCTCGGACGGGCGCTTCCGGCGAACGAACGGGCGGGCGTGGTCGAAGCGGCGGGGCTCTTCCGGAAGGTCCACGAGGGCGACCCCGCCGGCGACCTCTACGGCACGGGTCTCCTCCCGGACCTCGCCGCGTGCCTGCTGACCGACCAGCTCCCCGACCCCGCCCGCATCGCGGACCCCGCCATCCGCGCCGAGGCCGCGCGGCTCCTCACCGAGATCCACGCGACGGAGTCGCGAGCCCTGGGGACGCTGCACTACTGACCTTCGAAATCTTCGCGCCGCTTGCGGATTCCGCGTGAGCGAGCGCCGAAGGCGCGCGCCGCCGCAGGCGGCGAGGAGGGGGAGGCCATGCGGAGCGAAGCGGAGCAGGGCCGACGCGGGGGAGGATCTGCCTCCCCCGCTTGATCGACAGCGCGGGCGCGCCCGTCACCTTGGGCTGCGGGCGCGCCCGCGCTGTAAACTTGTAAACTTTTCGCGCCTCCGGGGGACCCCGGAGTCACGAGGGTGACGGTTCCCTGCCCGGTTCTCGAAGCCTCGAAGTGTCTGCTGGTTCGCAGCGTCCCCAAAGGGTGTCGCCGAGACCGGTGACCGACAGGGCGGCGTTGGCGATCCGCTTCAGCGCACGCAGGGCCGGGCGCGCCTCCACGGCGGCCTGGACCTCGACCGTGCGCCCCATCGAGCTGCCGGGCGCGGCGGGCCGCCGGCCGCGCAGCGCCCGGGCCAGTTCGTGCGGGAGGAGGTTCCGGCTCCCGATCCGGACCGGAGCGAGGCCCGCCCGTCGGAGAAGAATCCGGAGCGATCGGGGCGTGAAGAGCGACACGTGCTCCGGCGCGATCACCGACCACGCCGGGCCGAGGAGCCGCCGGGTGAGCCCGCCGTAGTTGGGAGTCGTCAGGTAGAGGAGCCCGCCGGGACGCAGGAGGGCCGCCGCCTCCGCCACGAGCCCTCCGGGATCGGGCAGGTGCTCCACCACCTCGAAGAGGGTGATCACGTCGAACGTCCCGGCCGGCAGGCCGGCCCGCGAGAGGGTCCCGAGGTGGACGGGGAGTCCGCGCCCCCAAGCGAACTCGACCGCGGCGGCGGAGACCTCGGTGCCCTCGGCTTCGAAGCCCGCGGCCCGGGCCTCGGCCACGAAGAAGCCGCTCCCGCAGCCGACGTCGAGGAGCCGGCCGGTCCGGCGCCACGGCTCGAAGGTCGACAGCAGCTCCCGGTACCGGCGGCGCGTGGCCTCCGGCAGCGTCCGGGTGAGTTCGGGGAGGTAGTCCCGGTAGCGGGATTCCTCGCCGGGTGGCCGCCGCGCGAAGGCCCCCCCGCAGCCGGCGCAGACCCCGTACCGGAGGCCGGTCTTCACGAAGCCGGGCCCGAGGACCGCCGAGCAGACCGGACAGGTTCGAACCGGAGCCATGCGGCGGATACCATCGCACGCCGGCCCGTGGGCCGCGAGGAAGTATGCGCAGAGCCCGTCGCCGCAAGGCCGCGGGCCGGCCCGCGCCAGGACAGCCGCTCCCGACACGCTACCGGCACTGCCGCGTCATGAAACCAGACCGGAGAAAGGCCGCAGGTCACCGAAGTCACCTGCGAAGAGTATCGTTTCCGGCGTCGGGTGTGGTGGCATGGAAAATACTTCCGGTCAGGGGCGGGCAGGGTGACGCCGCCGATGGACCTTGTGGTGAAGCCGCGGAGGCCCACGAAGGGCCGCCGCGCGGCCTCCCGTCCTCGCCGCCTGCGGCGGCGGCGCCTTCGGCGCTCGCTCTCGCGAATTCTGCGAGCGACGCGGAGATCCGGGTGGGGCGCAGTACATCCCTGTTCGCATCCACGAGTACCCGGACCACGGAGTCCGCCCGGGATGGCCCGCCTCACTTCCCTGTCCGTCAACGTCCGAGCGCCTTGCGCAGGGTGGCCGCCACCTCCTCCGGAGAGACGTCGCCACAGTCGCCGAGCGCCTTCTCCCCCTCGGGGTCGAGGAGGAGGATCCGCGGGAACTCCTCGATCCCGAAGTGATCGGCGAACGCGAGGTCCGAGTCGATGTCCAGGGGCGACAGTCGCGCCAGTACGTACGCGTCGAGCCACTTCGTCACTTCCATCTGCTTGAGGGTCCGACCCTCAAGGGAGCAGCAGTCCACTCAGCCGTCCGGGGGGTTGCTGAAGAGCACCAGGATCGGCATCCGGAACGTCCGGGCCGTCTCCTGCGCCGTCTCCAGGTCATACCACTCGATGATCACCTTCCGGTCCGCCTCGTCGGCCTGGTACCCCTCCGGGGCGCGGTGCTTCACCTTCTCGAAGTCTCGAGCGAAGTCGAGTCCCTCGTCGTGCGCGCAGGCGCCGGAGTGGCAGCCCGCGCAGCGGGGCTTGATCTGCTCCACCGTGGTGTACGTGCCGCAGTTGATGCCGTGGCAGGCCTCGCACTGCACCCCCTCGAACTTCGCCACGGCCTCCGGCGCGCCCCCGTGCCGGTACCCGCCCCGCAGGCCCGACTTCCCCTCCCGGGGGTAGCGCCCCTCGAGACTGAACCCGGTGGTGTGGCAGGCGAGACATTCGGGGTTCTTCCGCCCCTCCTCGTCGAGGACTTCGAAGGCCCGGACGTGCGGCCCCTGGTAGGTCCGCCAGGTCTCGTAGTTCGGCCAGTGGCACATGAAACAGCCGTCGAGCCCGGCGAATGTATCGTAGTCCACCTTCTCGTCCGCCCCCACCGCGGCGTGTTTCAGGCGCTTCACGGCCTCGTCGAAGTCGAAGCCCTTGAAGAGCGGGTACTCGTCGTTGTGGCACCGCTCGCAGCCGCGCTTCAGACGTTCCCGGCTGTACTTGTTCCCGCAGTTCGGTCCGTGGCAGGCCTCGCACTGCACGCCCTCGAAGTGCCGGTTCACGTCCGGGTCCCCGCCGAAAGCGAAGCCCATCTTCCGCCCCGTCCGGTCGCTCTCGTCGACCTCCAGCGGGTAGGTGCCGTCGCGGTTGTAGGCGGTCACGTGGCACTTCACGCACTCGGGGTTCCCGCGGGCCTTCGCGTCGAGGATCGCGAAGGCGTCCCGGTGGAAGGTCTCCTCCTCGCGCCAGATGGCGGTGGCCTTCGGATGG
>JALOQY010000144.1 GCA_025459285.1 Planctomycetota bacterium
CGTGGAGGGACCGGGCGCCGGCGCGCTCGATGAACAGGTCGTCGAGTCTGCCGTCCTCGAGGACCGCGACGCGGACCTCCTCCTGCTTCAGGACGTTGACCAGGATGCTACGGGCCATGCGGTTTCCGGATCCGGTCTCCTTCCGAGGTCAGGAAGGTCATGCCGGTCTTCACGACTCGGCAGGAGTCGGCGCGGTGGTCGAGCACCGACAGGACGTCCTCGGGCCGCGCGGTGCCCGTCTCCGTCCAGCGGATGGAGACGACGAGACCGTCCCCGGCAACGCGGAGTTCGGAGAGGAGGGGCTTCAGATCCACCTCCTTCTCCCGCCGCAGGACCGGGATCCGGTCGCGCGCGAGCAAGGCCCCGACGGCCGCCTCGTCCGGGAGTCCCTCACCCCGCACCTCATAGTGCTGTTCGGCCACCTGCCACTTCTCCCCCGTGAAACAGACATCACCGTCGAACGGCCGCAGGCCGGCGGGCAACTCCACGGCGAGGCGCTCGACGATCTCCCGGACCGTGTGAGGCGGGGCGATCTGGACCTCCATGGTCTCGAGGCGGGATTCCATACCCAGCGGGAGGGCCACGGGGAACGACATGCGGACATGGGGGTTCATCCCCTCGGTGAAGCGCACCGGGAGTCCGGAGCGCCGCAGCGCCCGCTCCATCGTCCGCATCAGGTCGAGGTGGGAGAGGAACCGGCTGTCGCCGGCCTTCTCGAAGTAGATGCGGATCCGCCGCCAGTCCGTTTCGCTCATCGTCCCGCGAATGTAACAGCTTCGGCCCGGGGAGGCGAAGAGCGGGCTCCCGACGCTCACGCCGTGAGGACCCGCCGGGCCTTCTGGAGCAGGAAGTCCAGGTCTTCCTTCGTGACCACCAGGGGAGGCGCGAAGCGGATCACCTGATCGTGGGTCTCCTTGCAGAGCACGCCCTCCGCGAGCAGGCGCTCGCTGAAAGGCCGGGCCCGGCCGGAGGATCCGTGGATTTCCACGCCGATCCACAGGCCGACTCCCCGGACCTCCTTCACGTGGGGCGAGGGTATCGCCGAAAGGCCCTGTCGGAGGTAATCCCCCAGCTCGGCCGCACGCTCGCAGAGCCGCTCCTCGACCAGCACGTCGAGGGCCGCGAGCGCCGCCGCGGCGCCCAGGGGGTTCCCGCCGTAGGTCGAGCCGTGATCCCCGGGCCGGAAGACCGACATGACCGCCTCGTCGGCGAGTACCACGGACACCGGGAGGATGCCCCCGGAGATCGCCTTGGCGAGGATGAGGACGTCCGGCCGGATCCCCTCGTGCTCGTAAGCGAACATCTTCCCCGTGCGACCGAGGCCGGACTGGATCTCATCGAGGACGAGCAGGGCGCCGCTCTGCCGGCAGGCCGCCGCCACCTCCCGGAGATACCCCCGGGGTGGGATGATGATCCCGGCCTCCCCCTGGATCGGTTCGATGAGCACCGCCGCCGTGCGGGGGCCGAGGGCCTGGCGCACGGCTTCGGCATCCCCGTACGGCACGAGGCGGAAACCGGGCGTGAACGGCCCGAAGCCCTCCCGGTACTGCGGCTCGTCCGAGAAACCCACGATCGTGGTCGTTCGCCCGTGGAAGTTCCCGGAGAAAACGAGGATCTCGGCCTGCCCCTCGGGGATGCCCCGCACCTTCACGGCGTGCTTGCGGGCGAGTTTGATCGCCGTCTCCACCGCCTCCGCTCCGGTGTTCATCGGCAGCGCCTTCTCGAAGCCGGCGATCCTGCAGATCCGCTTCAGGAAGAGTCCCAGCTTGTCGTTGTAGAACGCCCGGGAGGTGAGAGTCACCCCGGTCCCGAGCTGTTCGCGAACCGCGGCCAGGATCTTCGGGTGTCCATAGCCCTGGTTCAGCGCGGAGTAGGCCGCGAGGCAATCGAGGTACTTCCGGCCCTCGGGATCGAAGACCCAGGCACCCTCGGCCCGGCTGATGACCACCGGAAGCGGATGGTAGTTGCTGGCGCCGTATGTCGATTCCAGGTCGATGCAGTCACGGGACGAGAGAGGCATGGATGGCTCCGTCTTGTGCGCGCGCGGACCATTGATTTTAGCATCCTCGTGCCGCAGTGCGCCCGGAATGCCGCGTTCGCCGGGTTCCGATCGGCCGGTCAGGACGTGACGGGCATGCCCATGAGTGGCCAGATGAGCCAGACGAAGAGTGCGAGGACCGCCATCAGGATTCCGGTCATGGGGACCCCGGTCCGCATGAACTCCGCAGAACTGAACTGCTTCGATTCGTAGGCGATGGCGTTGGGCGCCGCCCCGATGAGGAACAGGAACGGCATGCCCGCGGTAGCCAGGGCGGAGAACATCACGAGGTGACCGGAGACGCCGAGGTAGGGGGCGATGACGAGAGCAACGGGCAGGCTGATGGCGATCGCCGCCACGTTCATGATGAAGTTCGTCATGATCAGGACGAAGAAGGCGATCGAGAGCACGAAGATGATCGGCGGAGCGCTCTGGAAGAGGCTGAGCCAGTGGATGGCGAGCCACTTCGCGGTTCCGGTCTCCCAGAGGCAGAAGCCGATGCTCATCGCTCCGCCGAAGAGGAGGATGATGTTCCACGGCAGTTCCTCCAGGTCCTTTACCGAGAGGATGCGGAACACGAAGAAGAGCACCGTGGCGGTGAGGATCACGGCGCTCTTGTCGATGCCGCCGATGAGCGGGTTCGACGGCATCACGGAACGGAGGGACAGGACCAGGATGGCCCCGAAGACGATCACCAGGGTCCCCTTCTCGATGCCGCTCATCGGCCCGAGCTTCGCGTAGAGGTCCCTCGCCTTCTCGCGCAAACCCTCGATCTCCCGCTTCTCGGGCCGGAACAGGGCCATCATCATCACCCACACCAGGACGACCATGATCGCTCCCAGAGGGAGCATGTAGTAGGAGAGTTCGAAGAAGCCGATCTCCACCCCGGTGAACGTCTTGAAGAAGCCGATCGCCACGGCGCCCCGCGCCGCCCCGAGAAGGGTGATGATGCTCCCGGCGCCCGCGCTGTAGGCCATGCCGATGAACAGCCCCTTGCCGAATTTCGTCCGCTGCCCGCCCTCCTCGTAGAGTGCGTAGATGGCCATGAGCAGGGGGAAGATGGTCGCCGCCACCGCGGTGTGGGCCATGATCAGGGTGAGGGCCGCCGTCATGACGAAGCAACCGAGGTAGATCATGCTCGTCCGCTCCCCCACCAGGCCGAGCATGCGATAGGCGAGGCGCCGGGTGAGGCCGGTTTTCGTGAAGACGATGCCGATCACGAGCGATCCGAAGATGAACCAGACCGAAGGATCCATGAAGTTCGTGAAGGCGGTCTCCGGCTTCCGGATGAGGAAGTGCGCCTGCATCACTCCGATGGCGATGGCCGTGACGCCGATCGGGATCACCTCGAAGATCCACCAGGTGGCCGCGAGGAAGAAGAGGGCCAGCGCGGCCTGGCCCTCCCGGGAGAGGCTGAAGTGCTCTCCCTTCGGATCCACGGCGTCCGGCCACTGCGGAGTCAGGTACGTCACCGCGAACAGCCCGAGGCCGAGCAGAAGGAAGAAGGCCCTGCGCCGATCGAACCTGGCGCGCGGCTTCGCGAGGCGGACCTTCCCGGTCCTGCTCGCCGTCTTTCCGGTCGCATCCGTCATGGTCTGCAGGCCTCGTACTCTTCGCCGCCCAGCATCCGCGCGACCTCGTGGAGCACATCCACCGTCCGGACCGCGCCGATGACCTCGCCCTGCTCCAGCACCGGGACCAGGCTGACGTTCCTCGCGACCATCTCCTCGATCACCGTGAACACGTGGTCGTCGGCCTGCACCGTCGTCTCCACGGGCTGCATGACCTCCCGGACCGTCCGGCACGCGTGCGACCTCATCCGCCGCAGGAGGTGATCGGACGAGAGTTCGACGAGGTTCGGGTCCGTGGGGACCATGAAGGCCCGCCGGCCGGAACCCTCGGGGGCATCCCAGGAGAAAGCCGGGTGGAGTCCCCGTAGGATGTCCCGGCGCCGGAGAAGCCCCACGAGACCATCCCGCGGGTCGATGACGAGCAGGACGCGCGGCAGCGAGCATCGCCCGTTCGCGCACTGGATGTCGTACCCCGAGTCCTCGATCATCTCGATGGCCGCCCCGAGGGCGAAGTTCGGCGTCACCCACGGGTAGCGGTCGAGAGGCACCATGATCTCCCGCGCTCGCTTTGGCTCCACGGAGGACCTCCCTTCCGGCACTTCCGAGTCTCGCACCGGCGTCACGCCCCGGGGGCCGCCGGTCGGAATTCCGGGAGAGGGTAGCACCCGGGGAAGGCACGGGGACCAAAGAACAGGGCCGCCGTGGTGACACGGCGGCCCTGCTTCTACGACGGATCGCGGGTCAGTTCCCGGACTTGCCGGGCAGGCTTCGCTCGACGGCGTCGCCGGACAGCTCCTTGTACTCGTCGCGGACGCGATCCAGTACGTCGCGCATCTGCGCCGACAGGCTGGCGCGCCGCTCCTCGGCGCCGCGGAGGATGTGCGGCGTGATGAGGATGATGAGGTGCTCCTTCGTCTCCGACGTCCTCTCGTTCTTGAAGAGCCACCCGATGATGGGAAGCTCCGACACGAAGGGGATCGCGTTCACCTGCTTCGATTCCTGGTCCGTGAGGAGACCGCCGATCACCGCCGTCTCACCCGACTCGAGCAGCATGTGCGTCACCACCGTCGCCGCCGCCTCCTGGGGCAACGCGATCTGGACCTCGCTCGCGCCCGTACCGCCCCGGAAGACGTTGAACCCCGGTTGCTCCGCGGAGGTCCCGGTGAGCGTCTTCTGCTGCGGGATCACGGTCATCATGATCTTCTGCGATTCGGGGATCACGTGCGGGATGACCAGCATCTGGAAACCGGTCTGGACCGGCGAGTTCTCGGCTTCCTCGATGGAGTACGAGAGGCCGCCCGACTGTCCCGCCTCGGCGCTCGTCTGCGCGTAACGGATGGTCTCGCCCACGAAGATCGTCGCGGCCTGGTTGTCCAGGGTGAGGATCTTGGGGGCCTGAACCAGCCGGCTCGACACATCCTGCTTCAAGAGCCGGAGCGTGAACTGGACCCCGGTGAAGTCCAGCGTTCCGAAGGTGAAACCGCTTCCCGGGGCGAGCCCGGAGGGCCCCGTTCCCCGCCAGTCGCCGTCGGAGGTCGGCTTCCCCTCGGCCGAGATGCTGTCCTCCCAGCCCCCGTCGCCCAGACTGAAGGGGAGCCGGTGGGTCATGCTGCCGAAGTCCATCGCGACCTTGAAGCCCTGATCGCCGGGATCCACCCCGACATCGAGGAAGTCCCGGTTCCGGGTGAGGACGAACTGGATGTCCACACCGACCATGCTCGGCTCGGTGTCGACCTTCTGCATGAGCTCTTCGAGTTTGTCGAGCTTCGGCTTCGTCCCGGTCACCACGATGGAGTTCGAGTTCTGGATGTATTCCAGAGTCCCCTCGGGAGCCACCGCCGCGCGGAAGGCCTTGAGGATGTTGAACTCCTTCTCGAGGTCGGTCGTGGGTGCCTTGACGCTGTCCAGCTGGACGTCCGTCTTGATGTGGGCCATGTACGGAGCCGGGGGCCGCACGAACCGGAAGGTGTAGACGCGCGTCTCGAGCTGCTCCTGAAGGCGCGCGGGGTCCGTGACCCGGAGGATCTGGCGTTCATCTTCCACCACGATGAACCCGAGGGTCTTGACGACCGTATCGAGGGCGCTGCGCCACGGGACGCGGTTCAGTCGGATGGTGACCGTCCCCTGGACTTCCTGTCCCACGACGATGTTCGCGCCGGAGTAGGCGGCGATCACACTGATCACCTTCCTCACGTCGGCGTCCTCGAACTCGAAGGAGACCTGTGGAGGCTTCTCCACCCTCACGAGGTTCGGTCCGTCCCGGACGATGATGCACTCCGCCTTCTCGGCGATCAGTTCCAGCGCCTTCTCCCACGGCAGGTCGCGGATGTTGATCGTCACCTTCTGTGGTTCGGCATCCGGCGAGACGATGATGTTCACCGCCGTCTTGCCCCGGATGAACTCCACCACGTCCTTCAGTGGCCGGTCCTTCACGTCCAGCGTGACGTTTGCCCCGCCCGCCGGGTCGGCCTGCGCCGCCACCGGCCGGCCCGGCACGGTGAAGGTGCCGAGGATTGCCGCCGCAACCAGCAGCGCGCCGGCCACGGTGCTCCGATGTTTCCTTTCCATGGACTCGCTCCTCCTACTGTCGCCCCAACTGCTTCGCTCGGTCCGGACATCGACGGAACGGGAGGTCCCGCGCCGCCGCCCCCGGCCTCACTTTCGCAGGAACTTCACGATCGGTACGCCCTGGTAAATGAACTGGATCTGATCATTCCGGATCTTCTCGATCCGGATCTTGCCGTCCCGGTCGACATCCTCCCCCTCGCTCAGGATGCTGCCATTGATGATCGCGAATGACCGCGACGAAGGATCGATGATCACGCCCTGGATCTTCATCGGCTCTCGCTCGAACCGGGAGATCACCTCGGCCTGGCGAGCCAGTTCCTTCATCTGGTCCTGGAGCGCCTGCGCGTCCGGAGCTACCTGGCGACCATCCACGAGCCTCTGATAGCCGTCCCAGGCAGTCATCACGTCCCGGTAGGCGGCGGCCTCGAACCGCTCTCGCATCTTCACGTACCACTCCTGGACCTGACGCGCCCGCACGACGACCTCCGCCGCGAAGGCGTTGCGGCCGCTCTTGATCTCCTCGAAGGGCCGGACCACGGACTGGACGAACTGTTCCTTCAGTTCGGCGATGGTGATCTGCTGGTTCGAGAGCGCGCCGGAGATCTTGACCTCCAGCTCGTTCAGCTTCTCCTCCACCGCCTTCGCCGCCGCCGGGATCTTGATGATGTCGTGCTCCGCGCGGAACTTCGCCTCCGCCTGGACGTCCAGTCGGAGCAGCTGGATCTCGAGGATCAACTCGTCGAGCAGTCCGCGCTCCCGCCGGAACCGCTCCTCGGGGTCCACCGTGTCGTCGGGTGCGGTCACCCGGATCCGGGGGTCCAGGATCGGATCACGACGGTTCAGTGTCGCCCGGAGCTGGTACTTCTCGATGGCCGCGGCCTTGCTCTGGCTCACGCGCTGCTGCACGACGAGTTCCTGGGCCCGCCGTTCGGCGTTGGGTATCTCCACGCGCGCCACCGGCCCACCCTTCGGGTTGTAGCTGTAGGTTTCGAGCTCCACCGTGGCCGTGTGCTGCAGATTGCCCTTGGAGTCGACGTCCGACCCACGCGACACCGCGAAGCCCGAGATCGACACGAAGCGATCGTGGTTCTCGAACAGGTTCAGGAACTTGAGGATCTGTTCCGTGGTGCCCTGGAGACGGAGCTTCAGGGGGATCTTCTGGATCGCTTCCTTGCCCTTGCTCAGCTCTTTCTTGCCGAGTCCCTGCACCTGGGTGACGAGCACGCCGGCGGCACGCTCGAACTCCCCGATGACATTGATGAACTCGTTGATCTCGGACTCGTCGGGCAGGATCGCCGCGTCACGCTTCACGATCTCGCGAAGTACGATGACGTCCAACTCCCGGGCGTCCATCTTCTGGATCTCGGCATCGGCGGCCGCAATCTGGCCGACGATCGTCTCGACACGACTCCTCTCCTCGCCGATGGCGGAGAGGTCTTTCATGACCAGACCGGTGAACAGTCCCGTGATCAGGACCGCCACCACGATCGTGATGATCGTCAGTTGCTTCTCGGTGAACCTGCCCACCGCTCACCTCCCGATATCGAGGGAAGATCCCGTCAACGCTCGCCCCGCTTCTTCGGCGCTTCCGCGGCCATGCGGAGGTTGAAGTCGAACTCCCAGGCCGACTCCGGCGCCAGCCCGTCATCGAACCGCACGACACTTCCTTCCGGATTGTCGATGGACGCGAACCCTTCGAAGAAGTCGGAGTTCTTGAGGTCCAGATGGAAGTCGGAGAGCCTGCTGATCTCCGAGCCTCCCGAGAAACCACGGATGTAGAACCCGCCCCCGGCGCCCTTGGCCGGCGCAAGCGTCTTCATGTCCGTGAGCCACACGAGGTGGCGCTTCACGTCGCCCTTGTTGTGGACGATGTCGCAGAACTGGTCGAGCTTGCGGGCCCACAGCTTCCGGCCCTTCGCGATCTCCTCGATCGTCTGCTGGCGGCGCCGATACTCCAGTGCTTCGTGATCCAGGGCGATCGACCGGTCCGCCACCACCTTCTTCGTCAGATACGTCTCCTCGCGCTTCTCCCTCTCGCTCACGACCTTCACGAGCATCGCGAAGTGCACATAGAGGAAGACACCGAGAGCCGACGTAGAGAGCACCACGCCGCAGATGATCGTCACGAACCGGAGGATCGGCGTCCGCTCGACCTTCCGGTACTCGGGGGGTAGGAGGTTGACCCTGATCATTGCCTAGTCCTTTCTGATCCGGGCCGCCAGCCCGACGGCCACCGCGAGCTGCGCCGCATTCGCCTTGAGACTGCCCACGTCGACGCTGTCGGAGTTGATCTTCAGATTCTCCGTCGGGTCCCAGTTCCGGGCCCGCTTCTCGAAAATCCGCTCCAGCGATTCCTCCACGAACGGCAGGCGGGACCCGCCGCCGGAGAGGTACACCTCTTCGACCTCGCGGTCGAACTGGTTCTCGAAGTAGTCGAACGAGAGGTGGACCTCGTTCGCGAGGTCCTCGATCACCGGCATCACCACCTGTCGGATCTCCTCACCGTTCTCGCCCGGGTCGCGCTTCATCTGCTCGGCCTGGTGCGCCTCCACCGAGAACCGCTTGGCGATCGCGGAGGTCAGGTCGTCGCCGCCGAGGTAGATCTCGCGGGTGAAGTAGCTCGTGGCGCCCCGGAGGATGTTGACGTTCGTCTTGTTCGCCCCGATGTCGACGAGGGCCACCGCCCGGTCGTCACGCTCCACCGTAGCCGAGAGACTGCTCCGGAGGGCGAAGGCGTTCCCGAGCGCGAAGGTGTCCACGTCGATGACGTCGGGAGTCAATCCGATCCCCTGGATGAGCCCCACGTGGTCATCGACGAGTGCCCGCTTCACCGCCACGAGCAGCACGCGCATTCCCTCTCCGCCCGCGCTGCCGGTCCTCCCGCCGTCCGCCGGCTCCTCCAGCCGCTGGCAGTCAAGCACCACCTCGTCCACGTCGAACGGGATGTACTTGTCCGCCTCGAACTTGATGGCGTTCTGGAGGTCCTCCGGCGACATCTGCATCATCGTCAGGTAGCGCACGATGACCGACTTGCCGGAGACCGCGGTCACGACCCGCCGCGTCCGGAACGAACTGGAGTGGAGGACGTCGAGGATGGCGTCGGCCTTCGACTTCTCCGAGAGGATCTCGGACTGACCGTAGCCGGTGATGACCAGGTCGCTCCCCACCTGGGTCAACTCCACCGCCTTGACACAGCTGGATCCGATGTCCAGCCCGATGAGGCTCTTGATCTTCTTCAGCATGGGGTACCCCTCCGCATGCGGACAGGCCTGTTCCGAAACATCGCGGGTTTCTCTTCGGAATCGCCTTCGGACCACTTGATGGAATTCCCCGGGATTTGGCCTTGACAGCCCGGAACGAGGCTGGCGGTGCGTGGAAGCGGAAGGCTCGTCGGGGGCCGGCCGGTGCCGGCGAGGGGTCAGAAGATCATGGGGAAGACCTGGCGGAGCATCGCGTGGAGGTACTGCTCGGTCTCGCCGGCCTCCAGCTTCTGGAGGGCCGTGTCGGCGACCTCCCGGGCCTTCGCCATCGTGACGGAGCGGATGACCCTCTTGATCTGCGGGATCATCGCCGGCGAAAGCGACAACTCGAGGATGCCGAGCCCGAGGAGGAGCATCGTGAAGTCCGGTTCGCCGCAGATCTCCCCGCACACCGCCACTTCCACCCGTTTCTCGACGCCGATCCGGATCACCCCGGAGAGGAGCCGGAGGATAGCGGGGTGGGCGGGCTGGTAGAGGTTCGCCACCCGCTCGTTCCCCCGGTCCACGGCCATCGCGTACTGGATGAGGTCATTGGTTCCCACGGAGAAGAACGTGACCTCCGGCGCGAGGACATCGGCGGCGATCGCGGCCGCGGGGGTCTCCACCATCACCCCCACGGGGAGGTCCGACCGGTGTGCGATCCCCTCCCGCTCGAGCTGTCCCGCCGCCTCGGCGAGGAGTTCCTTCGCCCGCCGGACCTCCTCCACACTGGAGACCATGGGGAACATGATGCGCACGTCCCCGTGCACCGCCGCCCGCAGGATCGCCCGCAGCTGCGGAAGGAAGACCTCCGGTCGCGCGAGGCAGTAGCGCAACGAACGAAGCCCCATGAACGGATTCCGCTCGGACTCCGGCATCGGCTCGGCCTGCACCTTGTCGCCCCCGAGATCGAGGGTCCGGATGACGATGGGCTTTCCGCGAAGGCCTTCCGCCGCCCTCCGGTACGCCTCGTAGTGGCGTTCCTCGGTGGGGGGCCGGGAGGGGTTGTCGAAGAGGAATTCCGTCCGGAAGAGCCCGACGCCGTCCCCCCCGGCGGCAAGTACGGTGGAGACATCCTCCGGGCGCTCGATGTTCCCGAACAGGAGAACCCGGTGGCC
>JALOQY010000145.1 GCA_025459285.1 Planctomycetota bacterium
GACGACCCGAACGTCTCCTTCGTCAAGGGCAAGGCGGCGAAGATCACCGAGGACGCGGCCAGCGGCGACCTCCTCGTGGACGTGGAGGACACGGTGGCGGGAGAGAACCTGCACCGGCGCTTCGATCTGGTGGTCCTCGCCACCGGCATCGTTCCGAACCTCGCGGACCTGAAGCTCCCGCTTCCGCTCCGGCAGGACCCTTACGGCTTCGCCACGGGCTCCGCGGAGGCCGGGGTGTTCGTCACCGGCTGCGCCCGGCATCCCTGCGACGTGTCCCGCTCCACGAAGGAATCGACGGCGGCGGCCCTGAAGGCCATCCAGAGCCTCGCGGTGGAGGGCTGATCCCATGGACGACAAGATCGGCGTCTTCCTGTGCACCGGCTACGGCATCGCCGAGGCCCTCGACGTGGAGGCCCTGCGCAACGTGGTCACCGGGGAGTGCGAGGTGCCCTTCTGCGAAACGGTGCCGTCCTGCGAGGGCTCAGACCTCGCGGCGATGAACGGGACGATCCGGCGGGAGGGGTTCACGAAGGTCGTGGTGGCCGGGATCTCCCCCCGGGCCTATGCCGGAGACGCCTTCCCCGACGGGGTGATCGTCGAGAAGGTGGCGCTCCGCGAGCACGTCGTCGGGTGCCAGCCTCCGAAGGAGGAGGATACCCAGATGCTGGCGGAGGACTACCTCCGCATGTACCTCGCGAAGGTGAAGAAGATGGCGCCGCTCGCGCCCTTCAGGCCGGCGGAGCCCCTCGACCGCGGGGTCCTCGTGGTGGGCGGCGGTCTCGCCGGCCTCACCGCGGCGCTCGAGGCCGCGCGCGCCGGGGCGACGGTTCGCCTCGTGGAGAGCACCGAACGCCTGGGCGGCTGGCTCGGGAAGCAGCACCGGTCGATCCCGACG
Source organism: Planctomycetota bacterium (assembly GCA_025459285.1). GTDB lineage: Bacteria > Planctomycetota > JAJSAM01 > JAJSAM01 > JAJSAM01 > Prado167. Next base: position 896 of record JALOQY010000145.1, read on the forward strand.
AAACCCCCCTTCCGGGACCTCGAGGAGACCGGGATCGGGGAGCTCGTCGAGCAGGTGACGAGCCACCCGCGCATCCGGGTCAGCACCTCCGCCACCACCGCATCCATCTCCGGGGGGCCGGGCCTCTTCGACGTGACGCTCCGGTCCACCGGCAACGGGAAACCGGCGGGCGAGGTCATCGACACCTTCCGCGTCGGCGCGATCATCCAGGCCACGGGCTGGAAACCCGCGGACCCGCGGGATCGCCTGCCCTGGGGCCGACAACCCGGCGTGATCCTCAACGTCGACTTCGAGGAGATCGTGAGGGCCCATGGCCGCCCGGTGCACCCGGTGGACGGCCGGCCCGTGCGGAGCGTGGCCTTCCTCCAGTGCGGCGGCTCGCGCGCGAAGGAACACCACTCCTACTGCTCGTCGATCTGCTGCCTCACCACCCTGAAGCAGGCGCTCTACCTGCGCGAGAGCGACCCCGAGGCGAAGGCCTACGTCTTCTTCGAGTTCCTGCGCGCCCCGGGCCTGTACGAGGACTTCTACCGGCGCGTGCAGGAGGACCCCGGCGTCTTCTTCACGCGCGGGGAGGTGACGGCGGTGGAGCCCGCCCCCGGCGGCGGCCTCCTCGTCAGCGCGAAGAACGCGATGCTCGGCGAGTCCCTTGCGGTGAAGGTGGACCTGGTGGTCCTTGCCGCGGGGCTGAAGCCGAACTCCGCGGACGGTGAGGCCATCCGCGCGCTCGAGGGCGCGAAGGTCGCCGTGGTGAAGGGCGAGAACGAGCAGCAGCGCAAGGAGGCCGCGGAGAAGATCGAGAAGTTGAAGGCTCACGAGGGCACGGAGATCCTGAACCTCCGGTACCGGCAGGGTCCGGACCTTCCGGCGCTGGAATACGGATTCCCGGACTCGCATTTCATCTGCTTCCCCTACGAGACCCGGCGGACCGGGATCTACACGGCGGGAGCGGTCCGCCAGCCCATGGACGGCGCGGCGAGCCGGGAAGACGCCACCGGGGCCGCCCTGAAGGCCATCCAGTGCGTGGAGATGACGGCCCGGGGCGAAGCCGTCCACCCGCGCGCCGGGGACACCTCGGTGCCGGACTTCTTCCTCCAGCGATGCACCCAGTGCAAGCGCTGCACGGAGGAGTGTCCGTTCGGCGTGCTGAACGAGGACGAGAAGGGGACGCCGCTCCTGTGGGTGACGCGCTGCCGGCGCTGCGGGACCTGCATGGGCGCCTGCCCGGAGCGGATCATCTCCTTCAAGGACTTCTCCGTGGACATCGTGGCCTCCATGATCAAGGCGGTCCACGTGCCGGAGGAGTACGAGCAGTCTCCGCCGGCTACGACGGCGTCGTGCTCATCGGCTGCAAGTACGGCGACGACTATCAGTGCCACTTCGTGAAGGGCAGTGAACTCGCGGTGAAGCGCGGGGAGAACATCCGGGAGAAGCTGAAGCAGATGGCGATGGAAAACGAGCGGGTGGAGCTCCACCAGCTCGAGATATCGGAGTTCGAGCGGCTGCCGGAGATCTTTGCGAAGTTCGCGGGGGTGATCGAGAAGTACGGACTGAACCCGTTCAAGGGCATGTAGCCCCCCCCCGACCCGACCTCCGGCAGGTTCCGCCCGGCTCCGGCCGCGCGGAGACGCGGCCGAGGAGGGACCGTGGCAGGTGCCGAGACCGTGCTGCCGGGCGGGCCATCGACGCGGGGGGTGCGGCCGCCCCTCGTCGAGCCCGACCTCGACTTCCTCCGGTCGCTCCGCCGACAGGCGGGGCCGGACTTCAAGAAGTGCTTCCAGTGCGGCACCTGCTCCTCCACCTGCGACCTCTCCCCCGCGGATCACCCCTTCCCGCGCAAGGAGATGGCCTGGGCGGCGTGGGGGCTCAAGGATCGGCTCGTGCGGGACGCGGACGTGTGGCTCTGCCACCAGTGCAACGACTGCACGGTCTCGTGCCCCCGCGGGGGGCGGCCGGGCGACGTGATGGCCGCCGCGCGAGAGGCGACGGTCATCCACTACGCGCTCCCCCGGGCCCTGGCCCGCATCGCGCACGAGCCGCACTCGTTGCCCCTCCTCCTCGCGATCCCCTTCGCCCTCCTCGCCCTCGCGCTCGCCCTCCGGGGGCCGATCGAGGAGGGGCTCGGGCTCGCGGCCGTCGCGGGGGAGCGCATCGTCTTCCCCTACTCGGTCTTCTTCCCCCACTGGCTGCTGAACGGCCTCTTCCTGACGGTGACGGCGTTCGTCCTGCTCGTGATGCTCGCGGGGGCGCTGCGGTTCCGGGCGGGGCTCTGCGCCGCGGAGCGCGAGCGAAACGGGCCCGAGCCCCTCCGGGGCCGCCTCGCGAGCCTCCTTGCCGCGCTCCGGATCGCCTTCGGCCATCGGGACTTCGGCACCTGCACCGCGGCCCGCCCCCGGATGCTCTCCCACAGCCTCGTGCTCTACGGCTTCCTCGGCCTCACCATCGTCACGCTCTTCGTGATCACCGCTCCCGTGAATCCCCTCGTCCGGGAGAGCTTCGTCTACCCCTTCGCCTTCTTCTCGCCGATGAAGCTCCTCGCCAACGCCGCGGGCGCGGCGGTCTTCGCGGGCGCACTCCTCATGATCGTCCGGAGACTCACCGACCGGAGCGGTTCGAGGGGGGCCTTCTCCGACTGGCTCCTCCTCGGCGGGATCCTCCTCGTCGTGGTCACCGGTTTCGCCACCGAACTCTTCCACTATCTCCGGCTGGAACCCCATCGTCACGTCATCTACTTCGTGCACCTGGCCTGCGCGCTCGGCCTCATCGTGAGCCTGCCTTATTCGAAGCTGGCCCACGTCGTCTACCGCATCGTCGCGATCGCCCACGCCGAACGGCGCGGTCGCACCGCACCCCTGAAGGGCGGTATCGCGAAGGAGGTCCGCCATGTCTGATCCCGACGCCCCGCCCCGGCCCGCCCGGGGACGCCGGCTCCTCGTCGCCGTCCTCGCCGCGGCGGTGGTCCTGCCGCTCGCCGCGACGGTGCTCGCGCACGCCTTCTCCACTCCCGAGATCCCGTTTCTCGAGCGGCCGGAAGGCCGCTGCCTTGAAGGCACGCCCTTCGTGCTCGAGAACGCGGCGTGGATGCGTTTCCACCACTGGGAGTTCCTGCGGTGGCTCCGGGAGGAGGCGGTGCGGTACGGCCGGCGCGGGGTCCTCACGCTGAACAAGTGCCGGGAGTGCCATCCGAGCCGGGCCGCCTTCTGCGACCGCTGTCACGACTCGACGAGCCTGACGCCGGACTGCTTCGGCTGTCACTACTACCCCTGACGGGAGAGGCGAACGATGGAGAGACGCGAGTTCCTCAAGGCGGCGGCCGGGACGGCGGCGGCGGCGGCGTGCGGCGTCTACGCCCTCCGGGTGCTGACCGCGAAGGGCATGGAGGGTCTCGGCGGCGAAGAGCCGCCCGCCGGCCGGCGCTGGGGGATGCTCGTCGACCTTGCGAAGTGCCGCGAGGGCTGCACGGTCTGCCTCGACGCCTGCCGGAGCGAGAACAACGTGGCCTTCTTCGGCGATCCCCGCATCGACATCCACTGGATCAGGAAGGTGGCGGTGCGAAAGCAGGTCGGCGGGCGGACCGAGGAGAAGGAGGTCCTCCTGCTCTGCAACCACTGCGACGAGCCCCCGTGCGCCCAGGTCTGCCCGGTGCAGGCCACCTACAAGCGACACGACGGCATCGTGATCGTGGACCAGCATCGCTGCATCGGCTGCCGCTACTGCATGATCGCCTGCCCCTACAGTGCGCGGTACTTCAACTTCCGGGACCACGAGGACTGGCCGAACCGCGAGCACGCCAGACGGTCCCACGGGGTGGCGGAGTCCTGCAACCTCTGCGCGCACCGCCTGGACCGGGGGCGGAAACCGGCCTGCGTGGAGGCCTGCGAGGCGCTGGGCCCGGCCGCTCTCGCGGTGGGCGACCTGAACGACCCCGGCGATCCGGTCGCGAAGGCCGTCGCCACGCGCTCCGTGAAGCGTCTGAAGGAAGACCTCGGCACGCGGCCGAAGGTCTACTACGAGGGGCTGTGAGAGCCCCCGGGGGGATGGCATGGAAGTGACGTTCGGGCGCATCGAGCAGCCGTCGGCCCGGTACAGGCTCGCGATGATCGTCTTCGCCGCGATGGCGCTCGCCGGCCTTTCGGCGACCCTCGTCGCGGCGAAGGAGGGCCTCGCGCTCACGGGGATGACGAACCGCGTCCCCTGGGGCCTCCAGATCGTCATGGCGGTCTACTACATCGGCCTCTCCGCGGGCTCCCTCGTGATCTCCGGCCTCTACGGGGTCTTCGGGAAGTCGGACTACAAGCCCTTCGCGCGGATCGCCGTCTATGTCGCGATGGTGTTCCTCATCGCCGGGCTCCTCTCGATCCTCACCGACCAGGGCCGCATGGACCGTGTCTTCGTGGAGCCCTTCGTCTACTTCAACCTCCGGTCGATGTTCTCCATCAACCCGTCGCTCTACCTCGAGCGGCGGCGGACGACGAAGGTCGTGGCGACCCTCGCCTTCGGCTGGGCGTTCTGCGTCCACAGCGGCACCGGGGCGATCTTCGGCTTCGGCTCGCGGGTGCTCTACGAGTCGCCTCTCCTGCCGGCGAGTTTCGTGGCGGCGGCCATGGCCTCCGGCTGCGCGTTCATGATCCTCCTGATCGTCGGCCTCTTCCGGGCCACGCGGCGACCGCTCGATGCCGACCTCGTGGTCTGGCTCGGGCGGTTCCTCGCCGTCTGCATCCTGGTGGTCGTCTACTTCCTGTTCATGGAGAATGCCTACCGGGTCTACGTGGTGGAACTGCGGAGTGCCGCCATGTTCTATCTCTTCGGAGGATTCCACTCCGTCCTGTTCTGGTTCGGACTCGTGCTCGTCGGCCTGCTCGTCCCCATGTTCCTCCTCTTCTGGCGGCGGACGGGGCGGGACCTCCGTTGGATCCTCGTGGCCTCGGCCCTCGTGGTCTTCGGCGTCCTGTGCGAGCGGTACGTGATCGTGCTGCCCGGTCTGCTCCACCCCCAGGAGATCCTGCCGGGGATGGAGATCGTCAAGTCGCCGGTGGAGGAGGGCGTGGTGGCCTACGGGGGCAGCATCGTCGAGGTCCTGCAGGCGCTCGGCGTGTTCGGCGTGGTCGCCCTTCTCTTCCTCTTCGGCCTTCGGACCTTCAAGCTGCTCCCCTCCGAGGCCCGCTCGACGCGCGCGGCGCCCTGACGGCCGTCAACGGGCTCAGCTCCCGATCAGGTCGCGGATCTTCGCCACCACCTGCTCGGGATCCACGGGCTTCTCGATGAAGTGCTCGGGGCGCACCTCCCCCTCGGTCTTCATCTCCGCGATCGTCTTCCGCAGGGACTCCCGCAGCGCGTCATAGGGGCGCTCCATCGTGTCCCCGGAGAGGCTGTCCTGCTCCTCGAGGACGGAGGAAACCGCGGTCAGCATGATGATCGGGACATCCTTGAAGCGCTCGTCCCGGCGGAGCTGCTTGAACAGGGTGAAACCCGTCCGCCGGGGCATCATGACGTCGAGCAGGAGCAGGTCCGGCCGTTCCTTCTCCGCTTTCTCGAAGCCCTCCTTGCCGTCGGAAGCCGATACTGCCTGGTATCCGTTCTCCGTAAGGGCCACCGTGAGGAACCTCACGATGGCGGGGTCGTCATCGACGATCAGCACCTTCTTGCTCATCGGGCATCTCCTTCGCTCCTGATGGTCCCTCGACCGGTACGACGATGCGGAACTCCGTGCCGCGGTCCGGCTTCGACTCGACCTCGATCTCCCCTCCGTGGAGACGGATGGTCCTCGCGGTGAGCGCGAGGCCGAGTCCCGTACCCTTGCTCTTCTTCGTGCTGAAGAACGGGGCAAACACGTTCCGGCGCACCTCCTCGGTCATGCCGCAGCCGTTGTCCCTGACGCCGAGCACGACCGTGCTCCTCGATTCGGTGAGCGCGGCCCGCATCCGTACCTCCGGTTCCTCGTCTCCCTCGTACCGCTTCTCGAGGCAGGCGTCAAGGGCGTTCGTCAGAATGTCCATGAGCGCGGAGTGGATGAGCCGCGCGTCGCAGAGCACGAGAAGAGGACCCGGTGGCGCGTCCACCGACAGCCGGACCTTCTTGTCCCGCGCGGTCGCGGAGAGGGCGCCACCGATCTCCCGCACCATGGAGGCCAGGTCCACCCGCGAGAACTCCGGCTTCCACTCCTTGAGATACCGCAGCATGTGGGTCGACATGCTGGTGGCGTTCTCGATCCCATCGCGGACCATCGCCCAGCCCTCCTCGAGGAGGGGCCGGTCGTCCTTCGAGAGACCGAGCTTCACCATGTAGGCGCCACCTCTCATGGCGTTCAGGATGTTCTTCAGGGCGTGCTGGATCCCCGCGAGGGCCTGCCCGATCGCCGCGAACCGCTCCGATTCGAGGAGCCGCCGGTGCATGCGGTTCACCTCGGTCATGTCCTTGGCGATACCGAAGGAACCGATCGTCTTCCCTCCCGCGTCGCGCAGACGGGAGAGGGTGAGCAGGACCTCGCGCACCTGCCCGTCCTTCGTGATGACCCGCGTCTCGTGGTTGACGACGTCCTCGGCCTCCCGGAGCTGGGCGACCGCCGCGTCGCGCTCCGAGGGGTCGGCGAAGATCTTGGAGACGTGGCGTCCGATCATCTCGTCGCGAGACCAGCCGAGCACCTGCTCCGCGCCCCGGTTGAAGGTATAGATGTACCCGTGGGGGTTCACGGTGACGATGATGTCGGCCGAGTTCTCGACGATTCCCTCGAAGTAGTCCCGCGAATAGCGCATCTCCTCCACGGCGGCCCCGAGCCTGGCTACCAGCTCGTTGAACGCCCAGGCCACTTGCGCCATCTCGTCACTCCCGCGCACCGGAACGCGAGTCGAGAAGTCCGCGTTCCCGAGCTTCGCGAAGCCCTCCATCAGCTCACGGGGGCGCGGGTCCACCTCCCGCGGTCCTTCCGGGCCGAGGCGCCAGACGACGACGGCGCCCCCCACGGCAAGAGCGACGAGGCCGATCCACCGCTCGGAGAGGGACATCGGGTCGAGAGGCGCACCCGCGATGGCGAGGAGGGCAAGCACGGCCGGAAGGAGGAGGGCGGCGAGGTCGGGACCCAGGAACCGTACAGTCCGCCGTGGTGTGCGCATGGCCGTGGTCCGAGCCCATGATACCCGAATCGCGGCCCCATGGGGTCCGGAATGCACCCTCGGAGTTCCGAATAATCGGACCGGTCCCGGGCGATCCGGGTATCCCGTCACACTTCCGGTCCCGCGTCCCCGGCATCGCGCCGTCTATTCCGGTTTCCGCCAATCTGCATTGTTGCAGGGCCTTTGGTCCTCTTGCGTCGTGAGTCCTCGCGGGGGTATAACCGGGAGGACACCCCGCCCGGTGAGCCCCGGGTCACGAGTGCGAGTCCGAAGGTCCGCTTGGAACGGGAGGACAGCATGCGCTGGGTACTTGCGGCATTCGCCGTACTGGCTCTGACCTCGCCGGCGCGGGCCGACGAGCACCTCGACCGGGCAAGGGGGCTGCTCGAGGAGGCGGCGGGACAGGCCGAACGCCTTCCCCCCGGCGACACGGCGGCCGCCGAGCCCGTTCTTCGGCTCGTCGGCGCGGCCCGGGAGGCGCTGACCTCCTCCGCCGACAAGGGCAGCACGTCCTGGGCGGCCCTCGAGGAGAGGGCGAGGGAACTCGAACTGGCGATCCGGGCCAGAGCGGCGGAATCCCCGCCTCCTCCCGGCGGCGCGGGCAAAGGAGCCCCCATGGAACTCGGGTACGCGGAGAAGCGGCAGCTCGGACAGTTCGACAAGGACCTTTCGCGGTACAACGGCTTCCTGAAGCGCGCACTCCCCGCCGACCTCGCGGATCCGGAGAAGGCGAAGGAGTACACGGGATTCGCGGACAAGCTCCGGAAGTATCTCGACAAGATCCCCTCGAAGGACCACCCGGAGGTCGTGGCGCGGCGGAAGCAACTCGCGGAATTCGAGGCGGCGGTCCGGACCCGCATCACCGAGGCCGGCGGCGCGCCCCCCGGGACGGCGCCCGCCGGGGCGGGCGCGCAGGAGGACCAGAAGACCCTCGCGCTCTTCCAGCAGCAACTCAGCCGGCACATGGCGAACCTGAAGAACGTCAGGCCCCAGGATCTCGCGAAGCCCGCGACGCTGGCGGAGTACCAGAAGAACGGCAAGCAGCTCGAGGAACTGCTCGCGAAGGTCGGGGACCGGAGTACTCCGGAGTACGCGAAGGCGAAGGAAGGGCTCGACACCTACCTCCGGATGCTCGGGGAGAAGGCGACGGAAGGGAGCACCACGCTCGGCGGGGACGACAAGCGCCGCGTCGAGAGGATCGGTTCCGAGGAGGCCGAGGCGCGCAGGCTGCTCGCGGCCTGTGGGACCACCGTGCTGGGAACCGACGGGGGCGAGGGGAGCTTCCACGCCACCGCCCGGCGCCTCCGCGATCTCTTCGCGGCGATCACGAACCAGGCCCATCCGGATGTCGTCTTGCTCGCGGAGCGACTCACCGAGTTCGAGGCGCTGCTCGCACAGAAGACCGAGGTGAGCCGACAGAAGCTTGCGGAACTGCTGGGAGCCGGCGACCCGAAGGGCCGATTCGAGGCCTTCGACAAGGAGTTCGCCGTCCCCGCCTATCCGCCGCGCCTGCCCACGAAGTGCGGGGACGAGGAGATACGGAAGTGGGCGGTCGCCATCAAGGGATGGGGGACGAAGCTCGGCGAGGTCGTCCTGTTCCTCGAGGCGGTCCAGCAGTGGTACCCACGCTACGCTTCCGACGTGGAATTCGGGAACCGCGTCCGCCGGTTCCTCGCCGACCGCCCGCGACAGCTCGCCGTGGCTCTCGAGGGGCCGCTCGCGGAGTGGAAACAGCACGAGGACCGGGCGATGGACACCGAGCCGGAGACCCTCTCGAAGGAGATCCTCGTGGAGGGGGCCCGCGGAGAGATCGAGGGGCTGAATTCGGGCATCGCGGCGGCGAAGCGACACGCCGTGTTCGCGGAGGCTTACGAGGGCGGAAAGAGCGACGACATCGCGCAGATGACCAGGAGCCTCGAGGCGAAGCTGGCCGCGCTGAAGGACCTCGTGACGAAGGCGCAGGCGGAGTTCCTCGCGGACGCCCGCGTGCCGGCAGGTCTCGACGAGCCCGAGCTCCTGGAGATCGCGAAGGGGCTTCTCCAGTACCCGGCCGAACGGGTGGTGGTCACCCGCGAACTGCGGACCACCGACCGCGAGTACGTCCACACGGACGGCTGGGTCTACCGGCAGAACTACGACATGTTCTGGGCCCATGTCGTCCACAAGGACGACGATGGCAAGTACCGGATCTACGAGTACGGGTTCTGCTTCTCCCGCGCCGGCCCTCCCGGGACCACCCTGAACAAGTGGATCATCGAGGAGGTCTACAAGGGGTGCGAGATCCTGCCGGAGAACATCCAGAAGTAGCGGCCTGTCGGGGCCAAGGACGATCTCTGCGGCGCAACCCTTTACCCCGACGGGCTGCCAGCGGGCCCGCCCCCGCGGACGATCGCCGCGTCGTATGCGCGCAGCAGGTCGGCGTGGCGGAGGACGCCCGCGAGACGGCCGTTGGCGGGGTCGGCCACCGGGATCTCCGGATAGCCCGAGTCGAGGATGGTGAGCAGCGCGGTGTAGAGATCCTGATCCGGCGAGACGCTCCGGACCGGCCCCATGACGTCCCGGGCCAGCACGAGGGAGTCGAGGTCGTCCCGGAACAGCACCGGCCGGGCCTCCTGGACCGAGAACACCCCGACCAGCCGCCGGCTCTCCGGATCCACGACGGGAAAGCAGAGCGCGGGGTGCTCCGCGATCATCTCCCGGATCTCGACGAGGGTGGCATTGGCGTCGAGGACGACCACCTCCCCCGCCGGGCGCATCGCCGCCTCGACGCGCTGCCCCTCCAGCACGTTGACGCTGAGGTCGCCCTGGTGGGCCGGGGAGTGGAACCGGTTCCGCACCTGGTTGCGGAAGATCGACCATCTCGTGCTGAAGAGAACCGCGACCACGGAGACCAGCATGAGCGGCGCCACCAGTCCGTAGCTCCGCGACATCTCGAGGGTCATCAGCAACGCTCCGAGGGGCGCGTTCGCGACCCCCGCGAAGAAGGCGCACATCCCGACGATCACCACGGCCGCGGGATCCGGGGCCAGGCTCCCGAAGATGCGCTCGGCCCCGAAGCCGAAGACCCCGCCCAGCATCGCCCCGACGAAGAGCATGGGCCCGAACACGCCCCCGGAACCGCCGGACCCCAGCGAGAAGCTCATCGCCAGGAGCTTCCCGACCATCAGGATGGCCATGGTCGCCAGCAGCACATCGCCCATCAGGGCCCGCTGCACGATTCCCCAGCCCGACCCGTAGACGCCGGGGGCCAGGAACCCCAGCGCCCCGACCAGGAGACCTCCCAGTGCGGGCCTCGCCCAGAGCGGGAGGCCGCGAAGGCGCGCGAACAGGCCGCGGATGCCGTGGAAGGCGCGCACGGCGAGCGCTCCGAGCGGCGCGCACAGGAGCCCGAGCACGAGGTAGAAGAGCAGTTCGTGGGGCCGGGTGAATTCGAGGGCATGGGGGAGGGCGAAGATGGGCGTGAACCCGAAGATCCCCGAGAAGACCGCGTAGGCGGTGACCGAGGAGATGACGCAGGGCACGAGCGCCTCCGTCTCCAGGTCCTCGCGGTACAGCACCTCGACGGCCGTCACGGCGCCCCCGAGCGGAGCCCGGAAGATCGCCCCGAAACCACCGGCCGCGCCGGCCAGCAGGAGAACCCGCCGGTCGCGGACTCCCAGACGGAAGACACGGGCCAGCCAGGAACCGAGTCCACCTCCGATCTGCGCGATCGGCCCCTCCCGGCCGGAGGCCCCGCCGAAGCCGAGCGTGCAGAGCGTGCCGACCGCCTTCACGAGCGGGACGCGGCCCCGGATCACCCCCTGCTCCCGATGGAAGGCATGGATGAGCGCCTCCGTGCCGACGCCGGAGGCCTCGGGCGCGAATCGCTGCACGATCAGCCCTGAGAGCAGGCCGCCGGCGGCGGGGAGGAGCAGGAAGAGCCACTCGACGGGGACATGGGACCCGGTCGACCGGAAGAGACCTTCGCCGGCCGGGCTCGGGAGCGGGAATCCCGCGAGCAGGTCGAAGTTGACGAAGGTGATGAATTCGAGGAGCGCGTAGAAGCCCGCGGCCGAAAGGCCCGAGATCGCGCCGGCCGCCGTTCCGTAGAGCACCCAGCGGCTCAGGCTTCGCAGTCGGAGCGCAGGTCGGGCGAGTCGGGGGAGGTTCCGGAGGAGCTTCATGGGCAGGCCGTGGCCAACGGTGGACGGAGATCCGGGACTTCCGCAGCCGGACGGCCGATGCTACGCCCGCGCCACGGAAGGCCGGAGCGATTTCGACTCCGACCGACGGGGTGGACCACTGGTTTCCCTGCGCGGTGAACACGACATGCCGCTTGCCACAGCGCGGGCGCCGCCCGCAACCCGATTTCGATCCGGGTGTCCACGGCCAAAGATTCCCACGCGCCATCCCTGACCCTCGACCGCCTGCTCGGGCGGCGGCAGGGCCGGGCCGGTGGAGGATGCCTCGCCGGGAAGACGCTGGACTTCATGCATATTTATGCTAAGCCATGAATATGCGAACGACCGTCGAGATCCCCGACGAGCTGTTCAGGAAGTGCAAGGCGACGGCCGCCCTTCGAGGCGCCTCACTGAAGGACGTCGTTCGGGAGGCCCTCGAGGAGTACCTCCGGCAATCCGTGCCCGGGAACCCCGCGGAGGCGGGGTGGCGCCGCGTCTTCGGCCGGGCCTCGAAGAAGGAGGTCGCCACCGTGGATGCTGCGGTGGAGGCCGACCTGGAGCGGGTCCGACCGGAGGACTGGCAGTGATCCTCGACACGAACGCGGTTTCCGCGCTCCTTTCCGGGGACCGTGCCGTCGGCGAGGTTCTCGAACCGGAGGACCGCCACCACCTCCCGGCGGTCGTGATCGGTGAGTACCGGTACGGCCTGCTTCGCTCGACCAACCGGCGCCGGCTGGAGGCGATCTTCGATCTACTGCTTAGAGAGTCCTTCGCGCTGAGCGTTGATCCCGAGACCGCCAGGGCGTACGCGCGCATCCGGGACCAGCTCCGGCGGGCGGGCCGCCCCATCCCCGAGAACGACGTCTGGATCGCCGCCCTCGCGGTGCAGCACGATCTGCCCGTGGTGAGTCGCGATGTCCATTTCGACGCCATCCCGGGCGTCCGGCGGATCGGCTGGTAGTCCGGCAGTCGGTCGGCAACGCCGCGCACTTCCTGGAGGGTTGAGGAACGATCGGAGCACCAGGCGATCGTGGCGATGGGAGTCACGAGCAGGCTGAACGACGGAGGCGGACTGGCAGGGCTGGTGGAACAGATCCAGGACGGCGCGGGCACTCAGGTCTCGGCGGACGCCGGGTACTGCTTCGAAGCGAACATCGTGGCCCTGGAAGAACGCGACGTGGACCCCCACATCGCAACCGGGCGGCAGGTCACGGCGCGGCGAGTCCGACCGGAGTCTGGAGTCTGGAGGAGCAGCCTGCGAGATGGCTTCATCGACCTCCGGACTCCAGACTCGAGCCGGACGGGGAGGTCAGGTGGGGCGGGGGGACCACCGGAGACCGACCCGGGGAGCTGGAAGCGAAGTTGGTCTTGTGCGGCCCCTTACGCCGACCGCCAGCGGGGCCGGTTACAATGGGCCGGTCCGAGGAGACACCCATGCCCCAGGCGATCGTAGATCCGGAAGACCTGCACCGCTTCGCCGTGGACCTGAAGCGCTTCAGCGCCGAGGTGCAGGTCCAGATCGCCTCCATCCACCGCCAGTTCGGGAAACTGGGCGAAACCTGGAAGGACCAGGAACACGCCAAGTTCGCCGGCGACTTCCAGCACATGATCACCGTCGTGACGAAGTTCGTGAGTTCCGCCGAGGAGCAGGTCCCGATCCTCCTCCGGAAGGCGGAGGCGATCCGCCGGTATCTGGAGCGTCGCTGACCCGTGGGGGGGGGCTCGGCCAACATCCGATCGCCGGAGGTTCTCCGCCGTTTCCGGCGTGCGTTCGTCGACTTCCAGGAGAAGGCCCAGGCCGCACTCCAGCTCGTGACCGGGGACCTGAGTTCGGTCGCCTACTGGATCGAGCGCGAGCAGATCCCCGCGTGGCGCGCGGAACTGCGCCGCCGGGAGGACCAGCTCAAGAAGACCTGGCGGGAGTACATCGACGCCCGTTACGGCGACCGGCGCATGGGCAAGCCGAGCTGCGTGGATGAGCGCAAGGCCTATGAGCGGGCGAAGCGGCGCAAGGAGGAGGCGGAGGAGAAGATCGAGGTCATCAAGAGGTGGAAGATCGGCCTCGAGCAGCAGGCGGAGAAGATCATGCCGCCCATCAAGAAGCTGGAAACCCTCCTCGACTCGGTCGGCCCGAAGGCGGTGGCCCGCCTGACCTACATGATGGACCGGCTGGACGAGTATCTCGCTCCATCCTCGGTCCGGTCCGCCCCGGAGGCGCCGTCCGCTCCGGGAAAGGAGGCCTGATGCCACGGATCAGCCAGCCCGAGCTGATGTTGACGGAAGCCCACAATGAACTGCAGGACGACTGGAGGACCGCGCGCGCCGAATGGCTCGACAGCGCGCGCGCGAGCTTCGACGAGGAGGTCATGGAGGAGATCGGCTCCGCCGTCCGGCTGGCGGTGGACGCCCTGTCCGAACTGACACAGCTCATGAAACGGGTGGTGCGTGAATGCAGCTAGACTCCGAGGGCGCGGCGGGCAGTCCTTCGACTCCGGACTTCCCGGAACTGACCCGGCGGGTGCGGACGCTGGTACATGAACTGGCCGAGGCCGAGCGACTCCTCGCGGAGGGCGAGACCGGCCTGAAGACCGACCGCCGGAAGGCCGAGAACGACTTCCGCGAGGAGCAGGCCCGGGCCGACACCCGCCTCCGGCAGGGCTTCGAGGCCGCAAGACTCGCCACGGAGGAGCTGAGGACCCGCCTCGCGACACGGAAGGCGGCACGACCCGCCCGCTTCGACAAGGCAACCGCCGGTGCACGGGGCCAGCTGGCCGCGGAACTCCGGGAGGAGCAGCGCCGCCGGGACGCCGAAATCGAGGCCGCGACCCGGCGGATCGACGCCGAGACCGCCCGGGAGACCGCGCCCATCGAGCAGCGCCTCCGGCGGTGGGAGAAGGTGCAGGGGGAGACCGTGGAACTCCGCGGACAGGCCATCGGGGCGGTGCGCGAGTTCGCCGTCCTCAACGGCTGGGCGCCGGAGGAGTCGCCGGAGTGGTCCGGCGCCATCGACGTGGAGGCCGACCCGGACCGGATGGCCGGTGAGGTGCAGGAGACTTTCCGGCAGGTGCTCGGCCGCGTCGCCCGCGCCAACCGCTGGTGGGCCGCGGAGTTCGCCCGGATCGGGCGAGTGGTCTTCCTCCAGACCCTGCTCGTCCTCCTGGGAGCCGGCGCGGTCTTCGTGGCGCTCCGCCTGGGGAACCGGCCGATGGACGCCGCGCCCGTCCTCGGGGCGGTCGTGGGCCTGACGGTCGTACTCCAGTTCACGGCCTGGTTCATCCGCCGGCGTTATCACCGGACGGCCCGGGAGCTCTTCGAGCGCGCCCTGGGGGAGGCCCGGAGGTTCGAGGAACACGTCGAGGCCGCCTTGAAGCACCACGACCTGCGACTGGTCGCCTGCGGGGAGACGCACCACCGCCGGCTCGAGCAATCGGGCCGCGACATCCAGGAGGCCTTCCTCGAGCGCACCGCGGGGACGCGGCGCCGGTTCGAGTGGCTTGCGAAGAGGCGGGAGGGCGCGGAGGCCCGCGCGGCCGCGCGCCACGACCGGTTGCTGCGGGAGTGCGAGGCGGAGGAGGCCCTCCGACTGCGGGAACTCGACGCGAGCCGCCGGGACGAGGGGGAGCGCGACCTCGCCGCGCACCGGGACCACCTCTGCGCCCTGGAGGCC
>JALOQY010000005.1 GCA_025459285.1 Planctomycetota bacterium
ATGGAGACGAAGCGGGTGAAGGTGAGCTGGGTCGGGCCGGACGGCGGGGGCTGGTTCGGCAGATGGACCGGCGCGGGCTTGCTGGGGGTGGAGGTGTTGCTGCCAAGGAGGATGCCCGAGGCGAGGTCGTAGGTCCACGAGCTGCGGGCGCCGCCGGCCATCGACACGATGTACACGACGTCGATCGGCCGGTCGGCCCCGGGGAGCTTCCCCTTGAGGACCCGGAAGCCCTCCTGGTTCACCAGGGGCAGCTTCGCGAGCGCCGCGGGATGGACCCAGAGGTCGAGGGCACAGGCGGCGTGGGCGATCGTCCCGCCCAGCGGGGCCATCAGGAACGTGTTGTCGGTGCGGTTGATCGTGTAGAGCATCCCGTTCAGCGCCACGGCGTTGCGGCCCACGGAGACCACGTCGAACTGCGAGTAGCCGTCGCCGGAGGCGCCCGCGTCGTCGCCCGGGCGCGGGTCGTCGTCGGTCTTGCGGTACTTCTTCCCGGTCTTCGCGTCTTCCCAGTCGCCGTTCGGGTCCTCGATGAGCTGGTACCCGCTCTGGCGCACGGTGGCGGACGCGCCGTAGAAGGTCAGCCGGACGCCGGGCCGCACCCACTCCGGGGCGCCCATGGCCTTCACCTCCGGGACGAGGAGGGAGAGGAGGCCGGCGTCGGCCTCGGCCTCCCAGGCGGGCGGAACCTGGGCGAGCGCGGGCACGGCGGCGAGGAGGAGGAGCGGGGCGAGGCGATGGATCCGGACCATGGGATCCACGATACTCCGGCCGCCAAGATCCGGGTCCGGCGGTCAGGTGCCGAGCCACTCCCTCCGCAGCGCGGCGAGAGAGTCCTCCCGGATCGCCCGGCGGATCCGCGCCATCAGGTCGAGCACGAAGTGGACATTGTGGATCGTGGCGAGGCGGAAGAAGGTCAGCTCGTGGGCCAGGAAGAGGTGGCGGAGGTAGGCGCGGGAGTACGTGCGGCAGGTGGAGCAGGCGCAGGCCGGGTCGATCGGCAACTCGTCGGTCTTGAAACGCGCTCCCCGGAGCTGGAACCGGAAGTTGTTCGCGGGTGCGCCACCCGAAGCCGGAGAGAGGTAGAGAATCCCCCGCCGCGCCTGCCGTGTCGGCGTCACGCAGTCGAAGGTGTCGATGCCCTTCTCGACACAGAGGAAGAGGTCGTCGATCCCGCCGATGCCGAGCAGATGGCGCGGCCGGCGGTCGAGGCGCGGGACGACCCAGTCGAGGATCTCGTGCATGTCGTCCTTCGACTTGCCGAGGCTGCCGCCGATCGCGATCCCGTCGAAGGGGCGCGAGCTCACGAAGTCCGCGCTCGCCTCGCGCAGGTCGCGGAACCAGCCGCCCTGGACGATCCCGTAGAGCGCCTGCCGCGGGTCGTGATCCCGCAGCGAGACCTCGGCCCAGCGGTGCGTTCGCTCGAGCGCACGCTTCGTGTACTCGTAGTCGGCGAGCGGGCTGGTGCACTCGTCGAAGGCCATGATCATGTCCGCGCCGAGGTCACTCTGGAGCCGCATGGAGCCCGCGGCATCCAGGAAGTGCTCGGACCCGTCGTAGACCGAGCGGAAGCGGACGCCCTCCTCGGTCACCTCCGCGAGAACGGGCGACTTCCCGGCGGCCTCGGCGCGACCCGGGAAGATCGTCCCGAGCTTGTTCACGCCATGGGCCTTCCCGGCCCCGAGGGAGAAGGCCTGGAAGCCACCGGAGTCGGTGAAGAAGGGTCGCGGGAAGCCCATGAAGCCGGCGAGTCCGCCGAACTTCCGGATCAGCTCCGCCCCCGGCCGGAGGGCCAGGTGGTAGGTGTTCGCGAGGGCGCACTGGGCGCCGAGGGCGAGCAGGTCCTCCGACGAGAGCGCCCGCACCGAGGCGCAGGTGGCCACCGGCACGAGGTACGGCGTGTCGATGGCGCCGCGCGCGGTGCGGATCCTCCCGAGCCGCGCCCGCGAGGCCCGGTCGTTCTTCAGCACTCGAAACCCGAACTCGCTCATCGTGACGCACCTGGGGCCTGACCCCGAGTGTGTCATTTTGGACCATCTGGTGCCAGACCCCCGGAGTCATTTGCGGCGGGCGGGGCGGGCGACTACCTTCGAGGGTATGGCACGCGGGAAGGACAGCGGGCGGATCCGGCTCCAGCCGGCCGATTCCTTCGACCTCATCCGGCTCATCGCGAGGTCCCAGTCGGACCCCCGGAAGGCGGTGGCCGAGCTGGTGCAGAACTCCCTCGACGCGGGGGCGAACCACGTGCGCGTGAGCTGGTTCACGCACCAGGGACGGCGGGCGCTCTCGGTGTGGGACGACGGGCAGGGCGTCTTCCCCGACCTCGATCGCCCGGCCGCCCTCCGCACGATCGCCACGACCCTCGGCCGCTCCCACAAGGCGAAGCTCTCTCCGGCCGAGCGCCGGGAGCAGATGACGCTCGGCAAGTACGGCATCGGCCTCCTCGGCTTCTGGAGCGTCGGTGAGCGCATGGAGATCCGCAGCCGGGTGGCGGGGTCCGAGTTCTGGGTGCTCGAACTCGCGGAGGACGTCCGGGACGCCACCGTCCGGCGCCGGCCCGGCGGCCATCTGCCGCTAGACCCCACGATGACCGAGGTCGTGGTGACGCGCCTCCACCCGTCGGCGGAGGCCGCCCTCAAACCCCGGCGCCTCGCCGCTTATCTCGCGGGCGAGCTCCGGGGTCAGCTCCTCGACCGGACCGTCGAGTTGGAGATCATCGATCGGGTCGGTCGCGGACTGGCGCAGAAGCGACGCGTCGTCCGGCCCGTGAAGTACATGGGCATTCCCCTCACGCAGCTCGGCGAGCTCACCGTGGAGGGCTTCGCCGCGGCGCGCGTCGAGCTGTACCTGGTCCCGGAGGCCGAGGGCCGCCGGGGCATGGTCGCCCTCGCCTGCGGCGGCGGCACGGTCCTCCCGGACATCGCGCTCATGGACGGGCCGGAAGCGCCGCGCGCGCCGTGGTCGGCGGGTCGCTTCGAAGGGGTCATCGACTTCCCGGACCTGACCGTGGCCCCGTCCACCCGGCGCGGCTTCGTGCCGGACGCGCCGGCCGAGGCGTTCCTCGCGGCCCTCCCGACCCTGGAGGCCCGGCTGCGGGTGATCCTCGACGAGGAGGCCGTGCGCCGCCGGGTGGAGGACGAGGCGGACGACGCGAAGGCGCTACGCCGGCTCTTCCGGCGCCTCCCGAAGTCCCTGCCGCACTACACGCTGTTCGAGGTGGAGGGCCCGGGCCCCGGGCGTACCCCGGCGGGACCAGGAGAAACGATGCCGGAAGTGGAGGGTGAGGGGGCGGGCGTCGAAGCCGAGGAGTTCGAGCCCGCTGGCGCCGGCGGCTCCCCGGACACGGACCTCCTCTATCCTCCGGGCCCCCTCGCCGCCGTGGAGGTCCGGCCCCGGCGCAGCACGCTGGCGCCGGGGGGCAGCCGCGCCCTGCGCGCCGTGGCGAAGGACGCCGACGGGCGCCGGATCGACGACGGCGTCGGGTTCGAGTGGCGACTCGCCGGTCCCGGGCAGCTCGCCGGGGACGGCGCCCGTGCCGTCTACCGCGCCCCGGACGATCCCGGCGAGGCGCGCGTCCGAGTGCTGGCGACCTCCGGCGCCGCGCTTGCCGAGGCCGAGGCGGCGATCAACGTGTCGGAGGATGCGGTGGAGGCCGGCGTCGCGGCGGGCGTCCCCGAGCCGAGGAAGGTCGAAGCCCCCGCCGAGGACTGGCGCTCCCGCTTCCGCGGGATCCGGTGGGACGTCAACACCGCCCACCCCGACTGGCTCCTCGTGCGCGACGACAAGCGGCGTCGCCTCGCCTACCTCGCGCAGCTCTTCGCGAAGGAGGTGGTCCTCCGCAACTTCGGTGGGGAGGCCGGCGGCCAGATCCTCGAGCGGCTCGTGCAGGTGCTCACCCGCATCGGCGAGCCCGCGCGCCGGGCGTGATCGCCCGTCACGACGCCGGCTCGGATGCTGGACCTCCGGTAGGACATAAAGTAGGATGATTCATACGATGAACCGGCTGAAGATCAGCATCACTCTGCCTGCCGATCTCGTGGAACGAATCGACGAGGAGGCGGGACGGACGGCCCGCGCGAACCGGAGCGCCGTGATCGAGCGCTGGCTCCGGGCCGGCGCGCGCCGGCAGGCGGGGGAGAGGCTCCGGGAAGCAACCATCGCCTACTACGATTCCCTCCGGGCGGAGGAGAGGGCCGACGATGCGGCCTATGCCCGGGCCGTCGCCGAGAGTTCCCTCAGGCTCCGCTACGATGACTGAGCGACTCCCGCCCCCGCGTCGCGGACGACTCCATTGGGCGCTGCTCGGCAAGCGCCGGCCGGTGCTCGTCCTCTCGCCGGACTATCGCAACGAACGTGCCTCCGACCTCATCGTCATCCCCTGCTCCACGCGGCTCCGGGAGGCGCCGACCCACGTGCGGCTCGCGCGGGGACAGGGAGGGATCGCCGTGCCCTCCGTGCTGAAGTGCGAGCAGATCACGACGCTCCCGCGCGACGTGCTCGACCCGCGCCCGCTCGGCCCCCCGCTCGAAGGCGCGCTCCTGGCCGCCGTGGAGCAGGCCGTCCTGCGCGCCATCGGCGTCCCGGTCGGCTGCTGACCGCGCCGGCCGACCGCCCTCCGCGAGCGAGGGCTGGAGGTCACCTCGGGTCCGCGGCGTCCGGGTCGGGCGGGGCCAGCGAGAGGAGCCTCGCGTCCTCGAGATCCACGGGACGCCCTGCGGCGCGCTTCGACTCGATGAGATCTTCCCGGGAGACGACGGGGATCGCGACTCCGCGGAAGTCCATCGTGACTCTCCGTCCGACGGCCGTATCGAACTCGAGGCCGGGCGTTCGGGTCTGCACGTCTATGCGCACGCGGTCGCGGAAGATCGAGATCTCGTTCGAGAGGACGGCCTCCGGCGTCGTCAGGGCGGCCGTTCCAAGGCCTCCGGCGAGCATGGCTTCGAGGAGGCGGCGGGCGTTCTCAGGCGTGGCGCGGATCAGGATGTCGACGTCGAATGTGGTCCGCGGGACCCCATGCAGGATGGCGGCGACCCCTCCGATGACGAGGTAGTCGACCTCAAGGTCGTTCAAGCACTTGAACACGCCCCGCAATCGGTCGAGCATCTCTTCCCCGGGCCAGCTCAGGATGGAAGTGGAGAGCGAGGTCGGTGAACTCCACGAGGAGTTCCATCCGCTCCTCGGCGGTGAGCGACTGGAACCACCGGGCCTTTGCCTCGGGGGATTCCTCCGACCGGTCGTGGCTTACGGAGTCTGGCATCCCCGGATTCTACCCCGAAGCGGCCGCCGGCCATCGGATCGCCGGCCGCGCGCCGGGGGTCAGAGGTCGATGCGGCGATCGAAGGTGAGGCGGGTGTCGAGGCGGGCGTCATAGCTCTCGAGGATCGTCTGGAAGTCGGGCACCGGCCGTCCCCGCCAGACCTCGGTCTTCCCCACGCGGACGACGACCTCCTTCGACGGGTCGATCATCCGGTCGTTGAGGAGGATCGAGAGGCCCTTCGGCCCGGGCATGACCGCCACCTCCAGCGTGATCTCGTTGGCCTCGATCTTCGCCCGGACGTACTGCCGGTCCACGGGCCGCTCGCACCGGAGCCAGTAGAACCACTGCTTCTGGATGCGGCCGCAGCCTTCGATCGCCCCTTCGAGCGGGAACGGGTCCTTCACGTACTCCCAAACCACCACCTTCGGGAAGGGGTCGCGCTTCTGCACCTCGATGTACTTGATGCCGGCCTCGGGCTCCCCCGGCGGGAAGGCGTGGGCGAGGCCCGGGTACGACGCGAACCGGATCTTCTCGTAGCCCCCGGGATCGCGCTTCTTCAGGTCCTCGATCTCGTCGTTCGCGTAAAGGAACGTGCCCGGCATGCAGTTGTGGTCCTCGAGGCCCGTGTAGTACCAGACCGCGAGGTTGCGGACGTTCGGGAGGAAGCCGTGCTGGAGCGAGGCCACCTCCTCCTTCGTCGCCACCTGGCTCTGGGGCGCGGCCATGAGCACGCCGTGAGCCGGGATCGCCCCGGCGAAGAGGTCCGGGTGCCGGCCGGCCATGTGGAACGAGCCGGTGGCTCCCATGCTGAACCCCATGACGTAGACGCGGTCGGGGTCGATCTCGTACTGGGCCTTCGCGATCTCGATGAGCGAGAGGACGAACCGCTCCCCATGCACCGTGTTCCATGTGTCGTGCACGAGCTGGATGCCCTGGGGGTACATGCCGAGGCAGTTCTTCGCGTGCCACTTCGTGGCTTCGCTCGCCGCGCCGGCGCCGGGGCCGCCGCCGTGCAGCCCGATCACGAGCCCCTTCCCGCGGCCCGAGCCGTTCAGGATGAACGAGGCTTCCCCGTAGGGCGTCTGGATCGCCGACTTCCCTCCCGCGCCGTGCCGGGGACCGTGCTTCTGAGCCGCCTTCGCGAGGATCTTCACGATCTCGGCGAGCTTCCCCTCGGGGATCGGGCCGAACTTCTTCGCCTCCTCCACGAGGGCGGCGCGCGCCGAAGCGTCCCAGTCGGTGAAGCAGGTCTTCGGCCGGGCCTTCATCCACCGCTCGGCGAGGTCGGCGGCGGCCTTCGCGCTCTTCGCATCCCAGACGGGCGCGGCCTCCTGCGCCGCGGCGGGCGGACCGAAGAGGAGGAGAGCGAGGAGGAGCGCGGCGGCCGGACCACGGGCCGGGGTCGCCGCCGGGGGGAGGGATCGCGGGACCATGCGGTCCATGATAGGCTCGGCAGCGGTCGGAGCGATCATTCGGCGGGAGGAGACCATGGTTCCGGAGGACCTGGAACTGCGGCGGAGGAGGGGGCGCACAGGAGACCCGGAGCCGGCGGCGATCGTTCGAAGGGGGCCCCGTCGAACGGGGGCCGCGTCACCCACGGCAGACGCCGCCGGCGCAGCAGCCCTCGCCGCGCAACGCTTCGAGGCCCTCCTTCACCAGCCACGGGACCATGGCGAGGGCCGCGACCGGGTCGGCCTGCCACCAGCCGAGGAGCGCGTTCCCGAGGAGGCCGATGAGGAGCGCGAGGGAGAGCCACGCGCAGGCCAGCGTCTCCTTCGCCTCGGCCCGGAGCGCCCCGCTGCCCAGTTCGCGTGCCGCCCGGAACTTCCCGAGCGCGACGATGGGCATGACGACCAGCGAGGCCACCGCGAGGAGGATCCCGACGAGACTCTCCTCCGGCGCGTCGCCGGCGAACAGCGTGAAACCCGCCTGGACGAGGACGTAGACCGCAAGCGCGAGGAACGTCCCGCCGACGAAGCGATGGACGCGTCGTTCGGTCCTCTCGATCTCCTCCCGGGTAGACCGTCCGCGGGCCTCGACGGCGAGCCGCCAGAGGACCACGGCCGCCGCGGCGACCTCGATCACGCTGTCGAGACCGAAGCCGACGAGGGCGATGGAGCCGGCGGCAATCCCCGACCACACCGCGATCACGGCCTCGACGCAGTTCCAGGCCATCGTGACGGCCACGAGCCGGATCGCGATCCGGGACCAGCGGACTCCGCGTTCTTCCATCGCGGCTAGCCTGCGAACAGCGCGCCGAGGTCGAGGGCGAAACCGGGGACCGCCCCGGAGCGGGGAACGCTGCCGGCGGCGAAGAGCCGGGTGCCGGCGGTGGTCACGATCTCCGCGCACCGCGTGTCGGGATCGACGAGCCAGACCTCCCGTACCCCGGCCCGGAGGTAGGTGCGCGTCTTCACGAGGCGGTCGCGCCGGGCGGTGGAGGGAGAGAGCACTTCCACGACGAGGACCGGCATCGCGATCTCGACGGCCCCGCGGCGGATCGGCGCGTCCTCCGGCAGGACCGCCACATCCGGCTGGAGGACGTTGTGCTCGTCCACGAAGACGTCGATGGGGGACTGGATGGCCCGCTCCCGGCCGAGGCAGGCCACCGTCTCGAGGAGAATCTCCCGGACCAGGCGTTGGTGCCACCCGGTGGGCGCCGGCTCCTTGACGAGGACGCCGTCGATCAGCTCGGCCCGGAAGCCCTCCGGGAGCAACATGTAGTCGGCCCGCGTGAACCGTGCTTCCTGGACGTTCTTCATGGTAACCATCCGGAGTATAGACGCATCCCGAAGTCCGCGGTGACGGGATTTCTCCTGTCTCGGGGCCGATGCTTCGGCCTGGTTGCGGGGTCCGGTGCCGGCATGGCGGTGGCTGTGCCCTCTCGAACAAAGAGGCCAGGCACGACGGGCGGCCGGCACGGAGGCGGCCCCCTTGATCCCGCTTCCGGCTCCGGCGGTTCCCGCCGTCTGTCACCAGCACGGCAAGGCGGACCGTTGCCCCGGGAGGCTTGTGGAGCGTACAATCCGGCCATGGCCGGTCCTGACAGCACGTCGTGGACGCTGATCCAAGGGGCGGCGAAGGGGGATACGGCATCCCGGGAGGAATTCGCCCGCCGCTATGAGCCGGTGGTCCGGGCCTTCCTCGCCGCCCGCTGGAGGGGAGGACGCCTGCTGGAGGAGATCGACGACGCGGTGCAGGAGGCGATGCTCCTTTGCCTCTCCCCGGACTCGCCTCTCGAGCACTTCGATCGGGAGCGCCCGGGGGGGTTCCGGGCCTACCTGTGGGGGGTCGTCCGGAACATCGCCCGTTCCTTCGAACGGGAACTCAAGAAGCGCGGCTTTCGGGTTCCGGCCAATCTGGAGGAGATCCCCGAAGACGACTCCTCCCTGGCAACGGTGTTCGACCGCGCCTGGGCGAGATCCCTCCTGTCACAGGCGGCGGCGCTGCAGCGGGAGCGGGCGCGCGCCGCGGGGGGCGGCGCAGCCGATCGGCGGATCGAGCTCCTCCAGCTCCGACTGGAGGACGAGCTTCCGATCCGGGAGATCGCCGCACGCTGGAACGAGGATCCGGATCGCCTCCACCGCGAGTACGCCCGGGCTCGGGAGGACTTCAAGCACTGTCTCTTCACGGTCGTGCGCGAGCACCACCCGGGAGGGGATGCCGAGGTCGAGAAGGAGTGTCTCCGACTGGTGTCGATCTTCGCCTGAGCGGCCAGCGGTCCGTCGGGCAATTCGCGATGCTGCGCGCGCGGGCCGACGCGGGGGACGGCCGGGGTCGGGACGCGCGCTCAGGGCTCGCGAAGGGAGAGGCCCTTCGGACGCTTGAGGCTCCACGAGCCGACCACCGGGCCACCCGCAGTGAAGGTGAGCCGATAGGTGCCCGTTCCCTTCACCAGCGACGCCGCGAGCTTCGCGCTTCCCGGCTTTCCCGTGACGGCGGTCTCGACATCCCCGTCCGGTCCTGTCAGGCGAAGGCTCGACGGGTCGAGGCCCGGTCCCTTGAGGCTCGCCTTCAGGAGCGCACCGGCCGTGGCCTCGAAGGCGATCCACCCGTCCTCGACGACGCCCTTCCACTTCACGTTGGCCGGGGGCGGCTTCACACTTGCGAGGACCAGATACTCCCCTGTCTCGGAGCCTTCGCCCTCCTCACGCAGCACGAGGATGTACCGGCCCGTCGCCGGAGCCCGATAGCCGACGAGGCCTTCCACCCGGATTCCCGACCGCAGCCACTCACCGTCGGGCCGCGTGAGATCCATGACGATGGGAAACGTCGCCTTGCGATCAGGGGTCGCCGCCGCCTTCACCTTGAGCGTGACGATGTCCCCCGCCACCAGGTCGACTGCCACGGCGTCGATGTCCCGGCGCTCGGAGAGCGTGCCGGCGAACGCTCCGGAGGAACCGAGCCAGGGCGGGTCGGCCTCGATCAGGAAGGACTGTGTCGGCGCCGAGAGACCCGACTGCATCCCCACCCGGTCACGCAGGACCGCCCGAACGGCGAACGGACCCGGTTCGGCCGGGCGCACCCCCGGCACGACATTCGTGGACTCGAGTGACACCCAATCGCTGAAGGTCCTGCCACCATCCGTCGTCGTCCGGCAGGCGGCCACGCCCGACCCCCCGATGTTGTCGTGGGAGTCCACGGTGTACTCGATCGGCTCCGCCGGCAGGAGGTAGGGGCGTCCTCCGTTGATCCGCAGGGAGTCCAGCATCGGAGCGGTCAGGTCGACGACGATCGAGTCGGCGGCCGTGGCGGAGACGTTCCCGGCGCGGTCCCGGAACTGCGCATCGATCCCCTGCTCGCCGCTCCGAGTGGTCACGCTGAAGGTCGTCGAGTCCACCAGCGGGAGCCAGGCGTCGTCCCAGTTCGCGGACGCCAGGAGCTTGAGCCGGTACCACGCCACGCCGGATCCGCCCTCGTCATGAGCCGTGATCCCCACGCGGACGACCGTCCAGCCGGCGAAGGCGGCGCCATCCTCGATCGTGACGGTCCCGGTAGGCGCCGTCCGGTCGAGGCCTACGGAGTCCGCCGCAACATCCGAGGTATTCCCGGCATGGTCCTTCGCCTGGGCTTCCACCAGCTTCGGCCCGTCGCCCGCCGGGATGCTCCACGACAGGAAGTCCGTCGCCGGGGACCAGCCGGACCAGCCTTCCCCTTCGTTTCGCAGCCGGACATGGGAGACACCGGCAAGGGAATCCGTGAACATCAGGGCAACGTCCACGTCCAGGTCGTTCACCCACGGGACTCCGTCGTCGACGATGATCGTCCCCTCCGGCGGAGTCCGGTCGAGCAGGATGGAGTCCGAACGAGTCGATGAAGTCCGGCCCACCTCGTCGAGGAACTGGACCTCCACGGTGTGGGCCCCCTCGACCGAGGGAAGCGTCCATGAGATCTTGGCCGCCAGGTCTTGCCAGTTGCCCCAGGAATCTCCTTTCGCGCGCAGGCGCATGGACTTCACGTCTTCCGCGCCGGCCATCCAGGAGACGCCGAGCGTCACCGAGGTGGACGCCGTGGCGATGGCACCGGAGTCGATGGTGATCGACCCGCCCGGCGCGGGGCTCAGGTAGGCGTGGACATGACCCAGGGTGACACCGTTGTGGACTTCCCAGGGGGCGCCGACCACAAGATCACCGTTCTCGTTCATGTCGGTCGAGTCGCCGAAGCCGCTTCCCTTGTTGTTCCCCGTCAACGTGTAGAGCAGGCTGCTGTCCGCACCGGAGTAGACCGCAACGGAGCCGGTGTCACCAGCCGGGGGATAGGCAAGCCACCCCGCGGCGACATCGGCGCAGCCGTCCTGGTCCACGTCCGCCCGGATGCTGACCTTCGGTCCCCGGTGGGCCTCGAAGTCCCTGGCGATGTAGTGAATCCGCCCTCCGTCGTAGCCGGAGAAGACGCTCACCGTGGGGCAGTAGATCGGCCCGACCAGTTTTCTCCCGGTGGCTGCCACGTCGAGCCAGCCGTCTCCATCGACGTCCCCGCCGCCGGCGACCCGAGCGCCCATCCACCTGGCGTCCGTGTCTCCGGACCAGGAGTACAGTGTCGAGCCGTCCTTCCCGGAGTAGAGCCACACTCCGCCGCGGCCGGAGTTGGCCGACTTCGCCCCCACCAGTATGTCCGCGTGCCCATCCTTGTTGACATCTCCGCCGCCCGCGACGTTGAGGTAGGACATGACCGTGACCGGGCGAAAGCTGTGGAGCGTGGAACCGTCCTTCCCGGAGTAGACGATGGCGACATCGGTGTAGCCATCCCAGGTCGCCGATCCGGCAACGATGTCGGGCCAGCCGTCGGCGTTCACGTCGCCCGCGCCCGCGACGCTGGACCCCATCCCGGAGCCATAGGGGCCGTAGAACTTGTGGAGGGTGGAGCCATTCTTGCCGGAGTAGACGTACACCACTCCGGAGTAGACGTCTTTCGAGTAAAGGCCGCTCGCACCCACGACGATGTCGGCGTACCCGTCCCGGTTCACGTCGCCCGGTCCCGCCACGCAGCCGTAGTTGTCAGGTGTCACTCCCGCGCTGAACGTGTACAGGGTCGAGCCGTCCTCGCCGGAGTAGACCCGGACAATGCCGGCCCGCGTCGAGTAGACCTGCCCTCCCACCGCGACGTCGGGGTGTCCGTCCCCGTTCACGTCGCCGAGCCAGGCGGCACTGGTTCCGAGCGTGTCGTACTGGTTGTCGGCCCGGGCCGTCCAGGAGAGGTCCGGCGGGTCCATTCCTCCCGCGAAGACGAGCATGGAGATTCCGAAGGCTCCGAACAGGACCATCCCCCCGGTCCGCATGTCACCCTCCCCCTCCACCCGGATCCCGCTTCAAGACAACCTCCACTATTCGATTGGCACGAGCGGGACTTTTCGCGCCCGGAAAGTCCGCGGTTCCGCTCCGGGTTCCCGCGGAGGAAACCGCGGACAGGCGCCGATAGGAGTCCGGAGGGGGAACCCTCCCGTGCGCCGGCGAGCGGCGCGCCAGGGCCTTCGGAGGAAGCATTCCTCATGGTGAACGGGAGCGGCGTGGTCCACGTGGTGGGCGGGGAGACCAAAGCGCCCCCAGCAACCGGAGCAGCGCCACGAACGTCGCCCTGTACTGGGTCGGTGCGACGAAGTACGTTCTCTTCGACCAACTGGCAACCCGTCGGCGTGAGCACTCATGCGCGCGGAGGCCCCTCGCCGGCGGGCAACTGACCGACCTGGGCCGGACTCCCTCTCGCCGCCTGCGTCCGCATGGAAGCGCGCGGCCCGGCAGGACCTTGCGCGGCCCGCCTCTCAGCGGGTCGCCGCGACGGCGCGGAGGGCGGTGGCGAGGGGCTTCGCGTCGATCTTTCCCTCGAACTTCGCGGCCGGGACGAGGCCGGGCTTCATCACGACAACGGCGGGGGTCTTCGAGAGGCCGAGGGAGGCAAAGTATTCCTCCTCCAGTTCACGGTCGACCTTCACCGCCGTGAGGAGGCGCCCCTGCTCCTGCACTGCCGGGTCGAGGAGAACCTCGATCTGGAAGCGCTTCGCGTCGGCGTCGTCCCGGTCCTTCTCGTCGAAGAAGAAGAAGAATGCCGGAGCCTTCGACACCGAAAGCGTCTCCTTCGCCACCTCCAGGTCATCGATCCACGGGAACGACCCGTCCTGACCAGGATGGAACCGCCCCTCCATCGCCCGGAGCCACGAGTAGTAGTAGGGAATGAGCTGGTCGGGGATCTCGTGGTCCAGCCCCTCCTGCGACAGGAAGTCGGCGCGGCGGACCTTGCCCTCGAGACGCTTCGGCGTCTCCTTCGCCGCCCCGAAGAAGCGGTCCTTCGACCCGACGAGGGCGAGGGCCGCCATCTCCCGCTTCGCCCGGGCGGGGACCTTCCCGCCACCGAAGCCCGATCCCATGAAACAGACCGTCGCGAAGGGGGGGGCGTCCTCGAAGACGAGGAACGGGAGGTGCATCCCGCCGCTGGAGAACCCCGTCGCATGGAGCCGGCCGGCGCCGATCCGGAGCTTCGGCAGCAGGTCCTTCACCACCCCCCGCACGATCTCCACGTCCGGCTTGTTCCAGGCCGGTCCCTTCGCCTGCGGGGCGAGGAGGATGAAGTCGTCCGGAACGAGCGGCTCGAACCACGAGGCGAGGCTCTCCCCCGTGGCGCCGGCGCCATGGAGGCAGACGAGCAGCGAGTACTCCCGCTCCGGGTCCCACTTCGCGGGCATCTCCACGTGCCAGGAGAGCCCGCCGAGGCTCGCCGTGCTCTTCCCCTTCGGGAAGGGGCGCTCCTCCGCTCGAAGGCCCGCCGGGACCAGGAGGAGGATCAGGACGAAGAGGACCTTCCGCATCGCCCCATTCTACACCGGCCCGTCGCCCATCGGCCCGGCCCGCCCCGGCCACCGCGAAGATGAGGTCGCCGAGCCCCGGGACCGCCGGATGCGACCTGATACGGGCGACTTCGAGACCGACGGGAGCAGGACCTTGCCCAAAGTGAGTGAGTTCCATGGGGCCGATCCGACCGCTCGATCAGGATTTGTGTCCGATGCGCGTGCATGAGATCGAGTTTCTATCGGCCTACCGTGTCCGGCTGACCTTCTCGAACCGGCGGCGGAAGGTCGTCGACCTCGGGCCGCTCCTCGAGGGGCGGCTCTTCGCGGAGCTGCGCGATCCGGCGCGGTTCCGGCAGATCCGGATCGATCCGGAGAGCGGCGCCCTCTGCTGGCCGAACGGCGCGGACATCTGCCCCGACCTGCTCTACAGCGGGCGCGCGCCGGCCCAGCAGCCTGTCGGTCGGCGGGCCGCCGGCGGGGCCTCCCGCCGGCCGTGGACGATCCCGTAGAGGACCGGCAGGATCACGAGCGTCAGCACGAGCGAACTCGCGAGACCGCCGAACACCACGGCCACGAGGGGCTTCTGCACCTCCGAGCCCGGTCCGGTGGAGGCCAGCATCGGGAGCAGCCCGAGCAGCGTCGTCAGTGTCGTCATGAGGATCGGCCGGACCCGCAGGAGGCAGGCCTCGCGGACCGCCTCCCCCACGGGCCGCCCGGCCGCCCGGAGCTGGTCGAGGAAGGTCACCAGCGTCAGGCCGTTCTGCACGGCCACGCCGAGCAGCGCGATGAAGCCGATCGCCGCCGAGACGCTCAGGTTGATGTGGAAGAGCCGGATCGCGGCGATCCCCCCCACCAGCGCGAAGGGCAGGTTCACGAGGACGAGCAGGGCACTCCGGACGCTCCCGAGGGATGTGTAGAGGAGGAAGAAGATCAGGAGCAGGGCGACCGGCACCACGAGCCGGAGGCGCGCCATGGCCCGTGCCTGGTTCTCGAACTGCCCGCCCCACCCGAGGCGGTAGCCCTGCGGGAGGCCACGCTCCAGAGACGCGAGCTTCTCCTTCGCCTCCGCCACGAAGCTCCCCACGTCCCGACCGAGGACGTTCACCTCGACCACCAGTCGCCGGTTCCCGTCCTCGCGGCTGATCTGGGCCGGGACGGAGACCTCGGCGATCCGCGCGATGTCGCCCAGGGGGACGCGGTACCCGAGGGGGGACGGCACGAGCAGGTTTTCGAGATCGGGGATGCTGCGCCGGACCGCCTCCGGGTAGCGCACGAGAATGTCGCTCCGCCGCTGGCCCTCGTGGAACGTGGAGACGATCTTCCCGCCGACGCCGGCCTCGACGAGGAGGTTCACGTCGGCGACATTCACCATGTGGCGTGCCATCTCGGCCCGATCGAGGTCGATCGCGATCTCCGAGAAGCCGGAGACCTGCTCGATCTTGATGTCGCGCGCGCCGCGGATCCCCGAGAGGACCGGGGCGATGCGCTCCGCCACCGCGCGGAGGACCTCCATCTCCTCGCCGAAGACGCGGATCGCCACATCGGACTTGATCCCGCTCACGAGCTCGTTCACGCGCAGCGCGATCGGCTGGGAGAAGGCGGGGCTGATGCCGGGGAACCCCTCGAGTTCTTCCCGGATCGCCTGCACGAGACCGGCCTTCGTCCGCCCGGGCGGCCACGTCTCCTTCGGCCGGAGCATCACGAAGATGTCGCTCTGCTCGGGCCCCATGGGGTCCTCGGAGATCTCCGCGCGCCCCGTCTTCGAGACGACGGTCTCGATCTCCTTGAACTTCGCGAGGAGGCGCCGCTCGATCTCCGCGCACTGCTTCGCGGAGCCGTCCACGGAGGCCGTCGGCAAGCGCACGACGTTGATCGCGATCGCCCCCTCGTCGAGGGCCGGCAGGAACTCGGTCCCGATCCCGGGGACGAGCGCCGCGGCGCCGCCGAGAGCGAGCAGCGCGAGGAGCAGCGTGACGAAGCGGCCCCGGACCGCGAGGTCGAGCACCGGCCGGTAGGCCCGCCGGATCCCCCGCACGATCGGGTTGTCCGCGGACGGCCCCGCCCGCCGCCGTACGAGCATCGCCGCCAGGGGGGGCACGACGACGAGCGAGGCCACGAGCGAGCCGAGGAGCGCGAAGCACATGGTGAGGGCGAGCGGCTTGAACATCCGGCCCTCCATCGACTCGAGCGTGAAGAGGGGCAGGAAGACGATCAGGATGATCAGCGTCCCGAAGAGGACCGGCCGCGCCACCTCCCGCACCGCCTCGAGGGCGATCTCCGAGCGGCTCCGGGGATCGGCACCCTTCTCGCCGAGGTGCCGGGCGATGTTCTCGGTGACGACGATTGCGCCGTCCACCACCATGCCCACGGCGATCGACAGGCCCCCGAGGCTCATGAGGTTCGCCGTCACGTCCCGGGCCCCCATGATCAGGAAGGCGACGGCGGCGGTCACCGGCAGGGAGGCCGCCACGGTGAGGGCCGCGCGGAGATCGAAGAGTACGAGGAAGAGCACGGCGACCACGAGGAGCGCGCCCTGCCAGAGGGCGTCCCCCACGGTCCGGACGCAGGCCCGGATCAGGTCGGTCCGGTCGTAGAACGGCGTGATCGCCACGCCCGGCGGGAGCGTCCGCCGGATCTCCTCGACCTCCGCCTTCACGCGGTCGACGACGATCTTCGAGTTGGCTCCCTTCAGCATGATCGCCATGCCGATGACGACCTCGCCGCGACCGTCCCGGGTGACCACCCCGTTCCGCGTCTGCGTCCCGGGGCCGACGCCGGCGACGTCGCCGAGGAAGACCGGCGTCCCATCCTCCGCGAAGAGAACGATCCGGCGCAGGTCCTCCAGGTCTCTCGCGAGGCCCCGGGAGACCAGGTTCACCTGCTCCTGGTCCTTGACGAGGAAGGAGCCTCCGGCGTTGGCGTTCCCGGCTTCGAGCGCCTCGATGACCTCCCCGAGGGAGATCCCGAGGTCGAGCAACCGGTCCGGGTCGGGGAGGACGTGGACCTGGCGGACGAAGCCCCCGAAGCTGTTCACCTCGTTGACGCCGGGGAGCTTCCGCAGTCGCGGCGCGACGAGGAAGTCCTGCAGGGCGCGCAATTCGACGAGATCCTGGCCTCCCGCCGCGAGCGGCTTGCCGCAAAGCCCGCACGCCCCCGGTTCCCTCCGCCACTCCTCCGGATGCTCCGCGCACGCGAAGCCGGCCTCCAGCACGTACTGGTAGATCTCGCCGAGTCCCGTGGAGATCGGCCCCATCTCCGGCTTGATGCCGGTCGGGAGCCGCTCCCGCGCCGCCGCGAGCCGCTGGAAGACCACCTCCCGGGTGAAATACGTCTCGGCATCGTCCTCGAAGATGACGACCACCTGCGAGAAGCCGCTCTTCGAGAGGGAGCGGACCTGCCGGACCTGCGGGAGCCCGGCCATCTCCACCTCGATGGGCCAGGTCACGAGCCGCTCCACTTCCCCCGGCGCGAGACCCGGCGCCTCGGTGAGGATCATCACCTGGGTGTTCGACACGTCGGGGAAGGCGTCGATCGGTAGCCGGGTCCAGGCGACCGCCCCCGCACCGAGCAGGACGAGGGCGCCGGCGAGGACCAGCGCCTTCCGGGTCAGGGGCAGTCGGATCAGCGAATCGAACATGGCCGTCGGCTCCCGCGCCGTGATGACTTCGAACCATTCCGGGGACGGACCGTCCCCGCGTCTACTCCGCTCAGCCCGCGCCCATCTTCTCGCGCAGGACGTCGCTCTTCAGGACGAAGGCGCCCCCGGCGGCCACCACGGCCCCCTCGGGGATCTCGCCCGTGACCTCCACGCGGTCGCCGCCGCCGTCCCGCACTTCGACCGCGCGGCGAACCCACAGGTCGCCCCGCCACCTGAAGAACACGAAGCTTTGCCCCTCGTCGGTCAGGACGGCGTCTCGCGGCACGAGGAGGGCCTGCCGGCCGGCAGGGATCTCCACCGTGACGGAGACGAACATCCCCGGGCGCAACCGGCCGTCGTGGGCGGACACCACCACGCGGGCTTTGACGGTGCGCGTGCGGGGATCCACCTCGCTGCCGAGGAGGTCGAGGGTGCCCTCGATGGAGGCGCCCCGTGCAACAGCCGCCCGGACGTGAGCCGGGAGGGGGCCCGTCTCCGAGAGCGCCTCGACCACCTCCGGCAGATCGCGCTCGTAGAGGTCGCACCACACCCACAGGGTTGACAGGCCGGCGACCGTGAACAGGCTCTCCTCGGGGGTGACCGTCCTCCCCACGGAGGCGGCGCGCGCCGTCACGACGCCGTCGCGCGGCGCGCGGATCTCGAGCCGGGAGAACTCCTCGGGGAGCTTCCCGGCGCGCAGGTCGGCGATCTCATCCGGGGCGAGGCCGAACACCTTGAGGGCCTGCTCCGCGGCGAGGAGTGACACCTCGGCCAGCTTCCTCGCGTGGTCCGCCTTCAGACGGTCGATGCCCAGCGACAGGCGAACTTCCTCGAGGAGCGCCTCGTACTCGGCTTCGGCGGTCTCCATTTCCTGGCGGGCCTCCTCGCGCTCCGCGCGCGCCGAGATCCCCCGGGCCTCGAGCTCCGTCTCGCGCTCGTGCCGGAGACGGAGCATCCGGAGCCGCGAAGCGGCGCCCACCAGCTTCCCCCGCCACTCGCCCACCGGCCCCCCGGCCGGCAGCGCACGCCCCTCCCCCGGCGATTCGGCGCGCGCCGCGAGTCCCGAAACGAGCTCCTCGAGGGCCGTGGCCACCGCGGCGCTCCGACCGGACTCCTCCCGCGCCACCTCCGCGGCGGCCAGGGCCTCCAGGAAAGACGCCTTCGCCTGTCCGAATTCCCCCGAGCGGATCACGGCGAGCAGGTCGCCAGTCATGACGGCCGCCCCCAGATCCACCTCGACGGAGAGGATCCGACCCGGGGCCGGCGAGGCGACGTCCACGACCCTCGACCGGTCCGTCTCCACCCGGCCGTTGAGTCGGAGGGGCCGCACGACCTCCCGGCGCTCGGCGGTCCCCCCGCGGATCAGCGCCTTCTCGACCTCGGGCTCGAGCTTCACCACCCCGACCTCGAAGCGGCACCCGCCGCAATCGACGGCCGGCACCCCGTGGTCGCAGGCGACGCTTCCGAGCCGGTCGAGCGGCACCTCGCCGTCGTCCCCGCCGGCGTGCGCGGAATGATCGTGCCCGTCCTCGTCGTCGTGCTCCGCACCGTGATCGTGGCCGTCGCCCGCAAAGTGGGCATCGGCCGGCGCCGCCCCGAATCGCAGCGCACCGGTGGCGAACAGGACGCCGAGGGCGGCCAGAAGCACGAGGGGCAGGGCCAGCAGGCCGAGGCTTCTCCGGATGTCCATGTCAGTCACTCCTTTCCATCGAGACCAGATCGCGACCGGTGATCCGCTCCACGTCGGCCCGCGCCGCGTGCCAGGCGGCCCGGGCGGTAACGAGACTCTCCTCCGCTTCGAGCAGCGTGCGCCAGGCGTCGAGAACTTCGAGGCTGCCGGTCTTTCCGAGTTCGAAGCTGTCCCGCGCCGCGGTGAGAAGGAGCCGCGCCGCCGGAACCACGCGCTCCGCGAGCGCCGCGACTTCACGGGCCGCGCCGGCAAGTGCATCGTGGGCGACCAGCAGTTCCTGCCGCAGCCCGACCTCGGCGGCGCGGGCCTCGGCCCGGGCCCGATCGAGTTCCGCCGCGGCCTCGAGGACGGCGCCTTCGTTCCGGTCGAAGATCGGCAGCGGAACCGAGACACCCACCGTGAAGAAAGCTTCCCCGGACTCCCGGGCGTGCCGGACGGAAGCCTGAAGGGTCAGGTCGGGGATCCGCCGGGCCTTCTCCAGAGCGAGGCGCGCCTTCGCCGCCTCCACTTCGGCGGCGAGGGCCCGAAGGCCGGGGCTGCCGGGGAGGAAGGCCTCGACCCGGGCGAGGGGTGGCGCCGGTCGGACCGCGCCGAGGTCCCCCGTCACCGAGGAGAAGGCCGCCCGGTCGCCTCCCCACGTCGCGGCGAGCGCGTGACGCTTCACGTCGAGGTCCCGGCGCGCGCGCTCCTCCCCGAGCCGGACGAGTTCGCGTTCGAGGAGTGCCCGGCTCTCTTCCACGCGGGGCGTCTGGCCCGCCGCGATCCGCTCCCCCACCGAGCGGGCGACCTCGTCGCCGAGTCGCGCGGTCGCTTCGAGTACGCGCAGGCGCTCCTGGGCCGCCAGCACCTCGTAGAAGGCGCGGGCCGCGCGGGCGAGCGCGCAAAGCCGGGCCGCCTCGTGTTCGTGGGCCGCCCGGTCGAGGCCGGCGCGCGCCTCGTCCTCATGGTGGCCGAGCTGTCCGGCGAGGAGGATCTCCTGGCTCAGGCCGACACCGAGTTCCGCGGCGTCGAAGCCGCCGTACCCGCCCTGCCCCCCGAACTCCTCCGCTTCGAGGGAGAGCTCCGGGTTCGGGAGCCGGCCCGCGGAGAGCAGACGAGCCTCCGCGCTCCGGACGGCGAAGGACGCCCCGGCCAGTTCGGGGCTCCCGAGGAGCGCCGCGGCCAGCACGTCCGCCAGGGCGATCTCGCCGGTGGGCTCCGCGGGCGCCCCGGCGGCGGGCGAAGGCGGTCCACCCGGGTGATGTGGAGGCGGTGCGGGGTGATCGGGCGGGCCCGAGGCGCACGCGGCGACCAGCAGAAGTGCAGCGAGAACGGCGAGCCGACGATGTGACATGGCGGAGTCCCGGAGAACGGGGAGCGGAAAGTGGGGCGGGGAGCGGCGTGGACTCTAGATCGTGAGGATCGGCAAGACCGGCGGGGTCGGTGGCGCGGCACGCTCCGGGGAGACCCGGAGAGCGATGCCCGTCCCGGGACCGTCCGAGGGGACGCACGCGCCGGGGGCCGGCGCGACGGTCGGAAGGGGCGCCGGGCGCGACGGACCCTTCGCCACCGGGCTGTCGATGTCCTCGCAGTCGCCGGTATCGCTCTGGCAGGGGGCCGGAGAGTGGTGCTCGAGGTCCGCGTGGTTCCCCGGCGCGACGCAGAGCACGAGACCCTGCGGCCAGAGGGTGACCACGGCGAGCGCGGCGAGAAAGAGGATCGGACGGACGGCCATCGGCCGGAGAGGGTAGGGGCTTCGTGCACGCGGGGCAAGAAACCCCCGCCAGCAGCCCGTCGACGCAAGCCCTCAGGCGCGCGGCAGCCCCTCGGCGACGGGCTGCTGGCAGCCGCCGGCGTCAACGGGTAAAGGAGTCCCGTTCCCGGAGGATCGTGGTAAGAATAGGCTTTCCGTCCTCGCAGGGAGCAAACCATGCACGAACAGATTGAAGAGCGATTCCGGGAGGTCGTGCCGGCGATCGACTTCTGCTCGCTCCGCGTCGTCCGGGAGGACTCCGAGACGATCCAGGTGCGGCAGGGGATCCTCCAGCCGGTAACGAGCCTCGCGGACACGGGAGCCATGGTGACGGTCCTCGACAAGGGGGGCATGGGCTACGCCGCCACGAGCGACCTCTCGAAGGCCGGGCTCCGGAAGGCCATCAGCGCGGCCCGGGGCTGGGCGCGCGCCACACGGAAGAAGAGCGTCGTCGACTTCCGCAAGGTGGCGACCCCCGCTCCGAAGGGAGAATGGAAGAGCCCGGTCGTGACGCCCTGGGAATCCGTGCCGCTCGCCGAGAAGATCGACCTCCTCAAGGCCCAGAACGCGAAGCTGAAGACCGACCCCCGCATCGTGGACTGGTCGGGGATGCTCTGGCACACGCGAAAGGAGCAGCTCTACCTGACCGCCGACGGCGGCCGGGTCCTCCAGGAGTTCCGCTACCTGATCCCGGGCCTCTCGGTGACCGCCAACGAGGGCGCCGAAACCGTGAGCCGCAACTTCGGCGGCTTCGATCTCGGCCGGCAGGGAGGGATGGAGGTCCTCGGGGAGATCCGGTTCACCGAGCAGGCCGACACCATCGCCCGTGAGGTGCTGGAGCTCCTGTCGGCACCGAACTGCCCGACGGGCTCCATGGACCTCCTGCTCGACGCCGACCAGATGTACCTCCAGATCCACGAGTCCATCGGCCACCCGCTGGAGCTCGACCGGATCCTCGGCGACGAGCGGAACTACGCCGGCACGAGCTTCGTGACCCTCGACATGCTCGGCACGTACCGCTACGGCTCCGACCTCCTGAACATCGCCTTCGATCCGACGATCCAGGACGAGTTCGCCACCTACGGCTGGGACGACGACGGGGAGCGGGCGGAAAAGACGTACATCATCCGCAATGGCATCCTGGAACGCGCGCTCGGCGGGGTGACCTCCCAGGCCCGGGCCGGGAAGCCCGGCGTCGCCAACTCGCGGGCCTGCTCCTGGAACCGCCAGCCGATCGACCGCATGGCGAACCTGAACCTGGAGCCCGGCGCCTCGACCTTCGACGAGATGGTCCGTGCGATCGAGCACGGGGTCTGCATGAAGCGCAACTGCTCGTGGTCGATCGACGACAGCCGGAACAAGTTCCAGTTCGGCTGCGAGTATGGCCGCGTGATCCGCGACGGGACACTCGCGGAGGTGGTGAAGAAGCCCAACTACAAGGGCATCAGCGCCACCTTCTGGCGGAACCTGAAGATGGTCGGTGACCGCTCCACCTTCCAGGTTCTCGGGACCCCGTTCTGCGGGAAGGGCGAGCCGAACCAGGGCGTGAAGGTCGGCCACGCGACGCCGGCCTGCGTGTTCGGAAACGTGGACGTCTTCGGAGGAGTCTAGTCATGCAGGCCTACTTTGAGGAACTCGCCGACTTCCTGACGAAGAGCCTCCACAAGCGGGAGGTCTTCACCGCCGGCTTCTCCGGCGAGGATTCGGACTTCGTGCGCTTCAACCACGACAAGATCCGGCAGGCCGGCGCGGTTTCGCAGCGCTACCTGTCGCTGGACCTGATCCGGGGGGCGCGGCACGCCTCCGGAGCGGTGACCCTCACCGGAGGGAAGAACGAGGACCACCGGCGGGTGAAGGCGCTCCTCGCCGATCTCCGCGCCAAGCTCCCGAACCTCCCCGACGATCCGCACCTCCTCTACTCCACGGAAGTCCGGTCCACGTCGGAGACGGCACAGAACCGCCT
Organism: Planctomycetota bacterium; assembly: GCA_025459285.1. GTDB lineage: Bacteria > Planctomycetota > JAJSAM01 > JAJSAM01 > JAJSAM01 > Prado167. The sequence goes on from JALOQY010000005.1 coordinate 22,558, forward strand.
GCCCGACGCGAAGGAGGCCGCGGTCGACGTCATGGCCGCCGGCAAGGGCCACGACCTCGTGGGGATCCTCGCGGCCGGCGGGATCCACGCCGGCTTCGCCAACTCCTTCGGCCAGCGCAACTGGTTCACGACGTACTCCTTCAACTTCGACTGGAGCCTGTATCACGCCACGGACAAGGCAGTGAAGTGCGCATACGCCGGGTTCGACTGGTCGCCGGACGCCCTCCGGGAGAAGATGGCCGCCGCCGCCGAGCAGCTCGTCGTCCTCCGCCGGGTCCCGAAGACGATCCCCCCGGGCGATTACCGCGTCTACATGGCCCCGGTGGCCCTCGCCGACTTCGTTGGAATGCTCTCCTGGGGCGGCTTCGGGCTCAAGTCGCACCGCACGAAGCAGACCGTGCTCCTCCGGATGGCCGAGGCCGGCGCCACGCTCCACCCGTCGGTCACGATCCGCGAGAACACGAAGGAAGGGGTGTCGCCCAACTTCCAGGAGAAGGGCTTCCTGAAGCCGGACGCCGTAACGCTGATCGAGGGAGGACGCCTCGCCGACACCCTCGTCTCGCCGAGAAGCTCGAAGGAGTTCGACGTTCCCACCAACGGCGCCAACGGGATGGAGGCGCCGTCGAGCCTCGACATCGCCCCCGGCGACCTGAGAAGGGAGGAGATCCTCGCGCGGCTCGACACCGGCGTGTGGATCAACAACGTCTGGTACCTGAACTACTCCGACCGGCCCGGCTGCCGGATCACCGGAATGACCCGGTTCGCCTGTTTCTGGGTGGAGAAGGGGCAGGTCGTCGCCCCCATCAACGTCATGCGCTTCGACGAGACGATCTACCGGGCGCTCGGCGAGAACCTCCTCGGGCTCACCCGGGAACGGGACATGCTCCTCGACTCCGGGACCTACGGCGGCCGCTCAACCGAGTCGGCGCGCGTCCCCGGCGCCCTGATCGACAAGTTCCACTTCAACCTCTGAACGCGACCGGGCGCACCGCGAACACCTCAAGTCGGCGGCGCCGGAAGACCGATGATAGACGGGTCTTCCGGTTGCCGTCAGATCGAGGTGCTTCATGCGATCCGTCCGGGGTTTCACGCTACTCGAGCTGATGATCGTCATCGCGGTCATCGCCATCATCGCCGCCATCGCCATCCCCAATCTCCTCGCCGCCCGCCTCAACGCCAACGAGGACTCGGCGATCGCGACTCTCCGGAACCTCATTTCGGCGCAGTCCCAGTTCCAGTGCATGGCCAAGGCCGACGTGAATCTGGACGGCACCGGCGAGTTCGGCGGGTTCCTCGAGCTGACCGGCGCGGGCGACGTCCGGGAGGATCCTCTCATCGGTCCCATCCGCACGCCGGTGATGTCGGGGGGGTTCCGGCGGGTCACCACCGGCGGCTACACCGTCCGTTCGGGCTACTACTTCATGATCCTCCTGCCCGGCCCCACCGGGGCGGGAGTCTGCCTCGACAGTGCCGCGGTGACCCCGGACGCGGTGGACCCTCGGCTCTCCGCGAGCTTCTGGTGCTGCTACGCCTGGCCCGAGACCTACGGTTCCTCGGGCCGGCGCACGTTCCTCATCAACCAGAGCGGGGACATCGTCTTCACGGAACACGCGAACTACACGGGCGGGGAGGACCCCGCGCCGATGCCCCCCGGAGCCGGCTTCCTCCCCCCCGGCGGAGGCGAGACCGATCTCATCGACGGCCTCCTCGCCGTGGGCGAGACCGGCTGCGACGGGAACCTCTGGAGGGAAGTCGATTAGGGCCGGTGCGTCCGTGAGGACGAGGCCGGGAAGCACGCCGGGTCCGAGGGATGGCCCGGGCGGCCTCTACTTCGGCGCGCCGGGGCCGTCGGGGACGAGGCGGATCGAGACCGAGTTGATGCAGTACCGCCGTCCCGTGGGGGGCGGGCCGTCGTCGAAGACGTGGCCCAGATGGCCGCCGCAGCTCCGGCAGGTGACCTCCGTGCGGCGCATCCCGTACGAGAAGTCCTCCGACTCCTCCACCGCGAAGGCCTCGAGCGCTTCGAAGAAACTGGGCCAGCCGCAGCCGGAATCGAACTTGGCATCGGATCGGAACAGCGGCGTCCCGCAACCCGCGCAGAGGTAGGTGCCGGGCGTCTTCGTCGCCCAGTACTTCCCGGTGAATGCCCGTTCGGTGCCCTTCTCCCGCAGGATCCCGTACTCCTCGGCGGTGAGGGTCTTCCGCCACTCTTCGTCGCTCTTCACGGTCTTCTCCGTTTTCCCCGCGAGGTCCGTACCCCGACCCGGCGCATCCGGTCTCGCGCACGCGGCGAGGAGGATCGGGACGATGATCAGGAGCGTCGCGCTCGCACGCTGTCGCATGGCGCCTCCGGTTTGAGGGGTCCGGACCGGAACACCCGCCTCCGGACCCGGACCATGAGTAAACCACGGGCGCCACGCCGGCAAGAACGAGGCTGCTGGCAGCCTGTGGTAATCTCCTCAAGTCCACTTCCGGCGGTTCCGATCCGGATCTGGACCGATTCCGGAGTGGCTCGACCATGAACATCCAGCGCCCGCGCTTCGCCGTCGTTCTGGTGACACTGCTGGCGATCGTATCGCCCTCTGCCGGTGGCGACACGGGGATGGAGCCGATCGGACCGCAGGAGCCGGACGCCCAGGAGCAGCTCGGCATCTACGAGCTGAACCTGGCCCGGCATGACCCGCCGGCCTACGGGCAGAAGATCGGCGTCGATCTGGACTCGGTGGAGCCCCGCGCTCCCCTCGCGGTGAGTCGCGAACTGACCGGATCCGCCCGGTATCACGCCCTCGAGATGCTGGCCTACCGCTACTTCAACCACGTGAGTCCCGTCACCGGGAAAGCCGCGAACCAGATGGCGGTGGACCACGGATACGACCTCTTCGGGAGTGGCCTCAACTACCCGTGGGAGGACGCGAACTACATCGAGTCCATCGCCTACGGCATGAACGCTCTGCCCGACTTCCCGGCGGCGCTCGAGGGGCTCATCCGCGACCTCGGGGTCCCGAGCCTCGGCCATCGTCTCCACCTGCTCGCCATCAACCCCGGTTTCGTGAACCACCGGGAGGTCGGCCTCGGACGCGCCGCCGAGCTCTTCACCCGCTACTATGCCGTCCACACCGGCTACGTGCGTGCGTCGGACCTCTTCCTCACCGGTGTCGTCTACGAAGACCGCAATGGCAACGGCCGCTACGACCTGTCGGAGGGGATCGGCGGGGCGACCGTCTCCGCCGCGACCTACTCCACGGAGACCATGACCCAGGGCGGGTGGTCCCTGCGCGTGCCGGCGGGGCGCTACCGCGTGACCTGCTCCGGAGGGGCCTTCGCGGGCGAAGCGTTCGCCGACGCCGACGTGGTGGACGGGAACGTGGAGGTCGACTTCCGCAGCGGTCACACTCGCGGCATGGTGGATTTCGCACCCGCTCCCGACTTCCCGGTCTCCATCGAGGCGGCACCGCCCACGGGAACTGCGCCTCTCCAGGTCCTGTTCACCGCCCTGAGCTCCGCCGAGGATGCCGGCTACACCTGGACCTTCCCGGGGGGTGAGACCGTCGAGGGGCCGGCGGCCACGCGGGTGTTCGCGGCCGCGGGTCTCTTCCCGGTGACCGTGCGCGCGGAGTCCCCGACCCTCGGGCGGGAGCACGCTCTGGCGCTCGTCGCGGTGGGCGGAGAGGCCGGGGCCGGGGAGGGGACCACGCCCCCGGCGGACCGTTCCCTCCGGGTCCGGAAGCAGGTGGCGAAGGCCAACCTGGCCCTGGCCGGCGCGGACCGACTGCGACTCCAGGCGACGATCACGATGCCGGAGGGCTTCATGCCCGGCGCGCACCCCGTGGCGGTCTCGGTGGCCGGGGTGACGATGACCTTCGTGCTCGACGCCAGGAACCGCGCGGTGGACGATCTGGGGAACCGGATCTCGCTCCGCTACCGTCGTCCGAAGGACGGCGGACCGCTGGGGCCGAACATCCCGGCCCGTCTCGACGTGACTCTCCGCGGCGACTTCCGGGACGCCTTCCTGGCCGCCGGCCTCGGCGCCCTTCCCGTGAAGACGACCCCGGTCACCACTCCCGCCGGCTTCCTCCTCCGCGAACTGGTCTATCGCTGACCGGGGACGCCCGGCGGACCACCCCGCTGGCAGCCCGTCGGGACCAAGGGTCACACCGCAGAGATCGTCGTTGGCCCCAACGGGCTGCTAGAGCGTCACGCGGAAGGACTGGCCGGGGGAAGCGCTGACCGTCACGCGGCTCTCGGCGGTTCGCGGGGGGTCGCCCGGCTTCGTCACCGTGATCGTCCACTCACCCGGAGGCGCGGCGACCCGGGCCACGCCCTCCCGGTCCGTCTGACCGAACCGGTTTCCGAGGACACCGGACTCCGACGGACGGAGGAACACGAGCGCCCCCTCCACGGGGTTCCCCGCGGAGTCCTTCACCTCCACCCGGATCTCGATCGTCTCCTCGATCGTCACGTTCACGCCGCCGACCGTCTCTCCGGGACCGATGGAGAACTCCCCGGAGCGCCCCTCGCCCGTCCCCTTCCGGGCCACGACGCGGTAACGTCCCGGGGCCATGCCCTCGATCCGGAACTTCCCGTCCTTGTCCGCGGCGTTGGCGCGGAAGGAGGCGAAGCCCCGCGGGATCGCCCGGACCTCGCCGACGGGCTCGAGCATCACGTTGGCGCCGTTCGCCGGCTCCCCCGCCGAGGTGAGGACCACGCCCTCCACCTTCGCCGGGGAGACCCGGAGGACGACCTCCGCCGACTCGCCCTCCGCGACGGCGACCTCCTTCTCGGTGCCCGCGCAGGCCACGGTGTACCGGCCGGGCTTCACCTCGCGGAACTCGAAGCGACCCTCGTCGTCGGGCATCTCCATGATCGGCATGGCGATGCGGGCCCCCCCGGCCTCCTCCGGAGGGTCGACCGGCCGCAGCTCCACCATGTCGCGGTGCGGGCGGCCGGACTCGTCGAGCACCCGGCCGCGGACCGAGCTGCTCCGCGGATCCGTCAGGTCGAAGCGCGTCACCTGGCCTTCCCGGACCGTCACCGCCCCGGGGGGCGGCTCGTCCTCCTCCGGCGGGGTCTCGGCCCCGCCCGTCACCACCATGGTCATCGCGAAGGCAACGGTGCCCCGACCGGCACGGGGCCGGCTCACCCGGTAGAAGCCGGGATCGAGGTGCTCGGCCGTGTAGACCCCGTCATCGTTCGCCTCGACGCGGTCGCCGAAGTCGCCGTGGATCGTGAGACCGCGCTGGATCCGGCCGATCAACACTTCCGCCCGCGGCACCGGCTGGCCGTCGGCGCCACACACCCTCCCGGTGATCGTCCCGCCCTCCCCGAGCGCGATGAGGACCCCGGCGGCCTCCCCGTCCTCCCGGACCTCGATCCCCTCGGCGAGGCCGGTCGCGAGATTCTCGGCCGTGGCGGAGAGAGCGTAGGCACCGGGCTCGAGACCATCGATGATGAACGTGCCCTGCGCGCTCGTCGTCGCCGATCGGGCGCTCCCTATCCGGACCCCCGTCCCGCGCCGGCCGGAGATGAACACGTTGCCGAGACCGGTGGCCCCCGCCGCCGAGGCGGCGACGGTCGCGCCCGCGACCGGCTCGCCGGTCCGGGCCCGCGTCACCACCCCGGAGATCCGGCCGCCGGGGTCGAGCTGGATCACGACGCCGTCGGTGATGGCGCCCCTGACGACCTCGAAGGCTTCCGAGGCCCGCTCGACGTGGCCCGCGGACGAGGCGCGGCATAGACAGGTGCCCGCCGGGACGCCGTCGATCGAGAAAGAGGTCGTCCCGGCGGGGAACTGCTGCCGGGCGACTTCCCGCCCCCCGACCACGAACGGCCCACCGGTCCGCCCCGGCGCATCTTGCATGACGACCACCGTGTAGGGCCCGGCGAGGGGCGCGCCGCCCTTGCCGAGGACCGTCCCGGTGATCCCTCCGCCCTCGACGAGGATCAGCTTCAGGTCGGCATGCCGGTCCGGGACGAGGTCCACGGTGCCGGTCGCCGGGATGGCCGTCCGGCCAGCCGCGGCGCGAACCGGGACCTTCGTCCCTCCGGAGAGGCCCTCGAGCCGCGCCGTGCCATCCTCGCCGGTCTCGGCGGCGCGACCCGAAACCGTCACGCGGGCTCCCACCACCGGCGCGTTCGCCTCGTCCACCACGAGCACGGTGAGGTCCGCGAAGCCCGGACCGGCCGGCACCTCCGGCACGTCCGGGATCGGAGGCAGCTCCCCGGCGGCGGCGGGTGCCTCCTCGCGGGGCGCCTCCGGGGCCGCTCCCGGTTCTCCAGAAGGGGCCTCCCGGCCGCTCCGGAGAGCGACGTAGACGAGGATCGCCAGCGCGGCGAGCAGGAAAACGGGCAGAACGCGGTTTCCCATGGGGCGGCCTCCCACTATAGTGTGATTGTACGTGAAGGGGCGGCTCTCCGCCCCGCGGAGATTGCCGATGCTGCGCTTCCTCGTCCAGACCGCCGGCGTCCCCGAGAGGACGCTGGATCTCGAAGGGTTCGAACTCACGGCCGGCTCCGACCCCTCGGCCGACCTCCATCTCGCCGACCCGGCGGCGTCGCTCCGCCACTTCCGGATCGAGGTCCGGGAGGGCGCGGCGTTTCTCCGGGACCTCGGTTCCGGCGGCGTCACGAAGGTGAACGGCGAGCCGGCGAGCCTCGTCCGGCTCGCCGTCGGGGACCTCGTGGAAGTGGGCCGCACGCGGATCATCTTCGCGCTGCAGACCGCGGGGCCCGCCGCGGCGGTAGCCGTCCCGCCGATCGCGGCCGCGCCGCCTCCGGCCTGGCCCGCGCCCGCGCCGGCGGTCACGGCGGCCCCGCCTCCCCCGGCGGCCCCCCTGCCGCTCCGGGGTCCCTCCGGACCGGTCTCGCCGCGCGGACCCTACCGCCGCGAGTCGTCACCGGTGGCCGCCGTGATCCTCGTCCTCCTCGCCGCCGCGGCCTTCGCGGCCCACCTCCTTCTGCGGCCCGAGGAAACCGCCCGCCGTCCGGCCCGCGAGCCGTTCACCCCGCCCTCCGTGGCGGCGGCGCGGGTCCCCGAGATCCGGCTCCCCGTGGCGGGCGCCGGGGCCGCGGGCTTCGACCCCTCCGCGGTGATTCCGGTCGTTCCGGTGGAGCCCGTCCCCGCGGTCCCCGAGCCGTCGCCGGAGGGGCCGACCGAGCCGAAGGAGCCTGCGGATCGCCCGCCCCCCGTCCCTCCCGACGACGCCTCGGCGCGCGCCGCCGCGGATCGGGCCCGGAGCGAACACGAGCGTGCCGAGCGCGAGCTCGCGGAGCGCACGCGGAGGGAGGCCGAGGCGCGCGAAGGGTACCGGAAGCTCGACGAGACCATCGGCGCGCGGGTGGCCCGCTACTCCTTCGCCGGCCCGCTCGCGGACCTCGAGGCGCTCCTCCCCTCGGTCCCCGAGGGCGAACTCCGGGGCCTCGTGCTGGGGCGGATCGACTCGCTCCGGCGCGCCTCCCGGGCCTTCGACCGCCTGCGGGCCGGGCTCGGCGGGGGCGACCGGAAACTCGCCCTGTCGAGCGGCCTCACGCTCGTTGTCACCGGCACGGACGAGGAGGGCTTCCGGGCGAAAGTCTCCGGCGCCGAGATCCGCAAGAAGTGGTCGGAGCTGGACCCCGCGACGGTCCGCACCGCGCTGCGGACGATGGCCGGGGACGCGGAAAGCCGCCTCGACCTCGCGGCCTTCGCCGACCTCTACTCCCTCGACGGCGCGGAGGAGGACCTCGTGATCGCGTTCCGGGCCGATGCCTCGGTCCTTCGAGCGATCAACGACATGCTCGCACGCCGCCGCGGGACCTCCGTGCCCGCGGGCGGGTACGTGCTCCACGAGGACGAGTGGGTCACCGTGGAGGAGAAGGGCCACCTCGAGCGGGGGCTGGTGAAGCATGACGGCCGCTGGATGACGAAGGAGGAGGCCCTCGTCGCCCAGGGCTTCGTGAAGCACGAGGGGCGGTGGCTGAGCCCCGAGGACTACCAGGAGGTGCTCGACGCGAGGCGGGAGGCGGAAGAACTCGCGGCGAAGTACCTGCCCAAGGGCCTCATCGACCAGCCCGGCAACGGAGCGGCGGTGACCTGGGAGAAGGCCCGGGAGCTGAAGAGCGCCCACTACCGGATCCGGACGAACCTCTCGGAGGAGGTCGCGCGGGACATCGCCTACACGATGGAGATCCTGCGCACGAACCTCGCGGGGATTTTCGGGCTGAAGGGCCGGGGCTCCACCTTCACGATCAACGTGGTGGGGACGCAGGACGAGTACCGGCGTGCCTGGCCACAATCCGGGGGAAGCCTCGGCTTCTGCTCGACCTCGGAGATCTGCACCTTCTACCAGCCGCCGATGACCACCGGCGTCCTGATGCACGAGGGGACGCACCAGATGGTGCGCTGGCTGGCGCCTTCCTGCCCGCGCTGGCTCCACGAGGGGATGGCCACGTTCTTCGAGTGCAGCCGCTTCGCGTTCGACGCGGACCGGAAGAAGGTGCGCCTCGAAGTCGGGCTGCTGAACGCGAACCGGCTGGCGGGTTTCCAGGCGGAGCTCGCCTCGAACCGGGCGGTCTCCCTGGAGACCTTCATGCAGGGCGACGGGGGCAACCACTACACGCAGGGCTGGGCGCTGGTCTACTACCTCGCCAAGGGCAGGGACGGTCAGTACGCGCGCCGGCTCCAGCCGTTCCTCGAGGAGGCGCACAAGACGGACGTGGTGGACCGGTTCCGGAAGATCTTCCGGGTGAAGGACCTGAAGACCTTCGAGGCGGAGTGGCTCGCGTGGGTGAGAGCACAGAACCCCGCCGACGGCGTCTCCCTCGACTCCCGCCACCGGTGACGCATCGGCTGCCAGACCCCGGGGCCCCCGGACCGTCAGGTGCGGGGGATGAAGCCGACCTTGCGCTTCACCTTGTCGAGGATCCGGCGGGCCCGGCGTTCGGCCCTCGCGGCGCCATCGCCAAGGATCGCCTCGAGGCCCGCCTTGTCGGTCCGGAGCTGCCGGTAGCGCTCCTGGATCGGTGCGACGGCCCGCACCACCACCTCCGCGACCTCCTCCTTGAAGTCGGCGTAGCCCTTGCCGGTGAAGCGGGATTCGAGGCTCGGAATCGACTCGCCGGAGAGCGCCGCGTGGATCTGGAGGAGGTTGGAGATCGCCGGCTGGCTCTCCGGGGCGAAGCGGACCTCGGTGCCGGAGTCGGTCACCGCGCGGCGGATCTTGCCGCGGATCACGTCGGGGGCGTCGAGGAGCGCCACGTAGCTCCGCGGGTTCTCGTCGGACTTGGACATCTTCGAGGTCGGATCGGTCAGGCTCATGATCCGCGCCCCGACCTTCGGGAAGTAGGCCTCGGGTACCGTGAATACATCGCCATAGAGCTGGTTGAACCGCTGGGCGATGTCGCGGGTGATCTCGAGATGCTGCCGCTGGTCGTCCCCCACCGGCACGAGGTCCGCCCCGTAGAGCAGGATGTCGGCGGCCATGAGCACGGGGTAGAAGAAGAGCCCGGACCGGATGTTCTCCCCCTGCTTCTTCGACTTGTCCTTGAACTGCGTCATGCGGGACAGCTCGCCCATGTAGGTGTGACAGCCGAGGAGCCACGCGAGCTCGGAGTGCGCCGGCACGTGCGACTGGACGAAGACCGTGCTCTTCACGGGGTCGATGCCGCACGCGAGGTAGAGGCAGAGGAAGTCGAGGCAACGCCGGCGGAGCTCGGCCGGCTCCTGGGGCACGGTGATCGCGTGGAGGTCCACGACCACGAACAGGCAGTCGTACCGATCCTGCAGCTCGGCCCAGCTCCGGAGCGCCCCGATGAGGTTCCCGATCATCAGGTTGCCCGAGGGCTGGATGCCCGACAGCAGGACCGGCTTCCGCTCGGAATCCGACATGCGTTCCTCCGTGGTCCGGAAAAGGGTTTCCAGTCTAACCGGCAAGGGGTATTCCTCTGCCATGCAGATCCGGACGCTCAGCGTCGTCATCCCGGTCTACAACGAGCGCGCCACCTTCGGCGAACTGCTCCGGCGCGTGGAGGCGGCCCGGATCCCGCTCGGTAAGGAGATCGTCCTCGTCGACGACGGCTCCACGGACGGCAGCCGCGATCTGGTGCGCGCCCGCGAGGGGCGCCCGGGCACCGTGGTGCGGCTCCACGCGAGGAACCGCGGGAAGGGCGCCGCCCTGCGGACGGGGTTCGAGGCGGCAACGGGCGATCTCCT
>JALOQY010000146.1 GCA_025459285.1 Planctomycetota bacterium
GAGAAGGACGACCACCATTCGGCTACCCGCCCGACTTCACTTCCTCCGGCGCCGACTCGCTCTCGCCGATCCGGAGGCCCTTCGGCGGCTCGATGTCCGTCGGGGGCTGCTCCGAGGCGTCGAAGTGGATCCGGCCCTCGACCACACGGAGCGTCACGTGCGGTCGGGCGGTGAACGCGCCCTTCAGCAGCTCCTCCGCCAGCGGATCCTCGATGATCCGCTCGAGGGCCCGGCGCAGCGGACGGGCGCCGAGATCGAGGTTCGTGCCCTCGACGATGATCCGGTCCTTCGCCTCGTTCGTCAGGTAGAGCAGGATGCCCCGCTCCTTCATCCGCTGCCGGACGTCCATGAGCTCGATGTCGATGATGTCCTTCAGGTTCTGGACGGTCAGCGGGCGGAAGACGATCACGTCGTCGAGGCGGTTCAGGAACTCCGGCTTGAAGTACTTCTCCACCTCGCGGAGCACGCCCTCCTTCATCTTCTCGTAGGTGACTTCCTCGTCGGCCTTCGTGAACCCCAGCGCCGCCTGGTTCTTGATCGCCTGGGTGCCGATGTTGCTCGTCATGATGACGATCGTGTTGCGGAAGTCGACGTGGCGGCCGAAGGAGTCGGTCAGCCGGCCTTCCTCCATGATCTGGAGGAGCATGTTGAACACGTCGCCGTGGGCCTTCTCGATCTCGTCGAAGAGGACCACGGAGTAGGGCCGGCGGCGCACCTTCTCGGTGAGCTGCCCCCCCTCCTCGAAGCCGACGTATCCCGGAGGGGCGCCCACGAGACGGGAGACGTTGTGCTTCTCCATGTACTCCGACATGTCGATCTGGAGGAGCGAGTCCTCGGAGCCGAACATGAACCGGGCGAGGGCCTTGGCGAGGAGGGTCTTGCCCACCCCCGTGGGCCCGAGGAAGATGAACGAGCCCATGGGCCGCCGCGGATCCTTCAGGCCGGACCGGCTGCGGCGCACCGACTTGGCGATGGCGCGGATCGCCTCGTCCTGCGAAACCACCCGCCGGTGGAGTTCCTCCTCCATCTTCAGGAGGCGCTCGGCCTCCTTCCGTTCCAGCCGGGTCAGCGGGATGCCGGTCATGGCGGAGACCGTCTCGCCGATGATCTCCTCGTCGACGATCTCGTCCTTCGCCTCCGACTTGAGGCGCCACTCCTCGAGGATCGTCCGCTTCTTCGCCTTCTTCTTCTGGGCCTGGTCCCGGAGGTGGGCGGCGCGCTCGAAGTCCTGGGCCTGCACGGCGTCCGACTTCTCCTTCTCGAGCTTCGCGATCTCCGCGTCCAGTTCGCGGAGGTCGGGCGGCTGGGTCATGGCCGAGAGCCTCACCTTCGCGCCGGCCTCGTCCATCACGTCGATGGCCTTGTCGGGCAGGAACCGGCCGGTGATGTAGCGGTTGCTCAGCTCGATGGACAGCATGAGCGCCGCCTCGGTGTAGCGGACGCGGTGGTGCTTCTCGTAGCGGTCGCGGAGCCCCTTCAGGATCTCCAGCGTCTCCTCGGCGGAGGGCGGGTCCACCATGATGGTCTGGAACCGCCGCTCCAGCGCCCCGTCCTTCTCCACGTACTTCCGGTACTCGTCGAGCGTGGTGGCGCCGATGCACTGCACCTCGCCCCGCGAGAGGGCGGGCTTCAGGACGTTGCTCGCGTCAATGGCCCCTTCCGCCCCGCCGGCGCCGACGAGGGTGTGCAGCTCATCGATGAAGAGGATGATGTTCTTCGCCCGGCGGACCTCGGTCATCACGGCCTTGATCCGCTCCTCGAACTGGCCGCGGTACTTGGTGCCCGCCACCATCATCGCGAGGTCGAGGACCACGATCCGCTTGTTCCGCAGGACCTCCGGGACGTTGCCGGAGACGATGTCCCGGGCCAGCCCCTCCACGATGGCCGTCTTGCCCACCCCGGCTTCGCCGAGGAGGACCGGGTTGTTCTTCGTGCGGCGCGACAGGATCTGCATGAGCCGCTGGATCTCGCGCCGGCGGCCGATGACCGGGTCGAGCTTGTCCTCGCGGGCCAGCTCGGTGAGGTCCCGGCCGAAGGCGTCGAGAGCCGGGGTCTTGGACTTGCCCGGAGCGGCCTCCTCCTCCTCCTCGCGGCTCTCCGGCGCCTCCTTCTCCGGCGACTGGGCTCCCAGCAGCTCGAGCACCTCCTCGCGGACCTCCTCGAGCTTCACGTCGAGGTTCATCAGGACCTGGGCGGCGATACCCTCGTTCTCCTTGATGAGACCGAGGAGCAGGTGCTCCGTGCCGATGTAGTTGTGGCCGAGGCTCTGGGCCTCCTCGAGCGCCAACTCCAGGACCTTCTTCGCCCGGGGCGTGAACGGAAGCTGCCCCATGGAGACGGTGTTGGTCCCGTTCTTGACGAGCTTCTCGACCTCGATGCGGATCTTCTTCATCTCCACATCGAGGTTCTTCAGCACCTGGGCCGCGACGCCGTTCCCCTCCTGTACCAGCCCGAGGAGGACGTGCTCGGTCCCGATGTAGTCGTGGCCGAAACGCTGAGCTTCCTGTCGGGCGAGCCCCATGACCTTGCGGGCCCGCTCCGTGAACCGATCGAACATCCGTGATGCCTCCCCCGCCCCACGGCGCGCAACGCGCCGCGAATGGCAGTAGTCACCGGCAACTCTACCCCACGCACGGAGGGTGCAGGAGGAAGTTCCACCAACCGGCGCGCCGGTATGCCGGGCGGGCCTGATTTGGCCCGCGCCCGTCCGATCCGCTGCTAAGATTCAGTCGCGGTCGACACAGCGCGGGCACGCCCGCAGCCCAAGGTGACGGGCGTGCCCGCGCTGTCGAGCAGGCGGGGGAGGCAGATCCTCCCCCGCGTCGGCCGCTGGCGCGGCCTCCCCCGCCTCGCCGCCTGCGGCGGCGGGCGCCTGCGGCGCTCGCTCACGCGGAATCTGCGAGCGGCGCGGGGATTTCGGGCGTGTGCAGTACACCGGAGTCAATCGATGCCCCGAAACGACGAGATGATCGGTCGGACCATCGGCAAGTGCCGCCTCCTGGGACGGCTCGGCCACGGCAAGACCTCGAGCCTCTACCGTGCCTTCTACGAGCCCCTCCAGAAGGAGGTCGCGGTGAAGGTCCTGAAGGAGGACATGAAGGCCTCCCGGGAGATCCGGGACAAGTTCCTGAACGAGGCCCGGGCGCTCGCGAAGCTCGACCACATGAACATCGTGAAGGTGTTCGACGTCGTGGAGGATTCCGAACACCTCCTCATCATCATGGAACTGCTCCACGGTTCCGACCTCTACCGTCTTCTCGGCGAACAGGGTCCCTTCGAGGCGCCCCGGGCGGTGGAAATCGTCGCCGGCGCGGCCCAGGCCCTTCTCCAGGCCCACCGGCAGGGCATCGTCCACCGCGACGTGAAGCCCCACAACCTCATGCTGGTCGGCCGGCGCGAGCAGGTGAAGCTCGTGGACTTCGGCCTTGCCACGGAGGGCGCGGTCGAGGGCACGAAGGCCGGCACCCCCCACTACATGTCCCCGGAGCAGATCCAGGGGAAGAAGGTGGACGAGAAGTCCGACATCTACAGCCTCGGGGCGACGTTCTTCCACCTGCTGACGGGACGCCCCCCCTACCCGGGGAAGACCCGCGAGGAGATCCTCGAGAAGCACCTGGCGGGCAAGCTGCCCTCCGTGAGCCGCGCCAATCGCGAGGTCGACGTCCCGCCGGCGCTGGACCCGGTCGTGAAGCGCATGATGGCCCCGGTACCGGGATACCGGTTCAGCGCCGGGGATCTGATCTCCACGCTGGAGGGTCTGAACCTCGCGGCCCGCCGGCGCAGCCGGAAGGCCCACACGGCCCGCGCCGCGACCGCGAAGGCCCGCTCCGGGCCGCTCCTCATCGGGGGCGCCCTGGGGGTCGTCGCCATCGCGGTCGTTCTCCTCGTCCTCCTCCTCTCCGGGGGCAAGGGGCCGGCCTCGGCCCCGGGGCCGGCGGCCCCCGGCGGCGGCGGCGGGGCCGCCGGCGGCCCGGCACCCGTCGGTCTCAAGGACCGGGGGCAGGAGCGGGAGAACCGCGACGTCCTGGCCGACAACGCCTTCCGGCTGGCCCAGTCCTTCGAGGCGCAGAACTACGGCCGGCGCGACGCGGTCTACGCGGAGTACAAGAAGGTCTTCGACGAATACGGTGAGACCGGCGCGGGCAGCAAGGCGCGGGACAAGATGCGGGTCATCGAAGACCAGATCCGGGCCGAGAAGCAGGCGGCGGACGCCGCGGCGAAGGAAGGCTCGCGGAAGGAGAAGCGGGCGAAGCTGGACGAGAACCTGAAGCGTCTCCTCGCGGCCTACGACTTCCCGGCCGCGACCAGGGCGCTGGAGGACTTCCAGCTCGAATTCGACGACAAGGCGCTGTGGAAGGTCCACCGCCGCCTCTCCTACGCCCAGCAGTTCCTCCTCGACCTCGGGAAGGCCATCTCCTCGAACGACCGCAAGTACGAGGTCTCCCGGTTCAAGCCCTCCGCGCCGGCCACCGCCCGGATCGAGAGCGCGGACGAGAAGGGCCTGCGGATCCTCGAGGGGACCTTCGAGAAGATCGAGCCCTGGTCGTACCTCGCGCCGAAGGAACTGGCCCGGCTGGCCAGCTTCCAGTTCGCCTCCCGCGACGCGATCTCCCTCTGCCACCTCGGCCTCTTCCTCATCGCCGTCGGAGAGCAGGAGGAGGGCGAGGGCATGATCGACCAGGCGAGGGTCTGGGACGAGCTCGGCCGGGTGCAGCAGATCCTCGACCAGATCGAGAAGGGGCGCTAGCAGCCCGTCGGGGCCGGGGACGTTCTCAGCAATGCGACCCTTTACCCCGACGGGCTGCTAGCTCAGGCGGGAACGGACGAACGTCGCGCGGACGATGTCCCGGTCCCGGGGCTCGAGGACCTTCTTCTCCATCTTCTGGAGATGGCCGGGCTGGGTCAGGATGAACAGCTCGTTCAAACGGTCCACCGGCAGCGCCGGCAGGAGGCCGGTGTTCACGCCCAGACGGACGGCGGACAGCAGGCGGACCGTCTCCTCGGATCCCGTAGGCCCGGAAGACCTTGTCCTCCAGGGCCATCCGGTTCTCCTTCAGCAGGTGCTCCCGGACGTTCCGCTCGTAGGCGATGATCCGCGGGACGACGCGCTTGATGGTCTCCAGGACGCCGGTCTCGGACACCCCCAGCGAAACCTGGTTGCTGATCTGGTAGAAGTCGCCGGACGCGTGGGTCCCCTCCCCGTAGGCTCCGCGCACCGCGAGGCTGATCTTCGAGATCGCCTGGAACACCTTCTCGATCTGCCGCGTCATGACGAGCGCGGGCAGGTGGAGCATGACCGAGGCCCGCATCCCCGTGCCCACGTTGGTGGGACACGCCGTGAGATAGCCGAACTGCGCGTGGAAGGCGAAGACGAGCTCCGACTCCAGCGCATGGTCGACACGGTCCATCGTCTCGAAAGCCCGGTCCAGTTCGAACCCGGGAACGATCACCTGCATCCGGAGGTGGTCCTCCTCGTTCACCATCACCGAGGTGATCTCGCTGCGGTCGAATGCCACGCCGCGGCTCCCGTCGCCGGAGGCGAGTTCCCGGGAGATCAGGTGACGCTCGATCAGACAGAGGTGGTCCACCTCCTCGATCCGCTCCATCTCCAGGTACCAGCCGCCCTCCGGGAAAACCGCGGAGAGGACCTTCGGCTGGATGATCCCGGCGATGGCGGCTTTCTCGGCCGAGTCCGCCTGGGGCAGGAAAGGATGGTCCGCCAGGTTGCGGGCCAGTCGGATCCGGGAGGACATGACGACATCGGACTCGGCACCCCCGCCGGAGAGCCACGCGCCGCCTCGCCCGCTGAACTCAATCGTTTCCACGCCCGCTCCGCTCCTCGGCCTTCCGGATCCGGTCCCGGATCTCCGCCGCCCGCTCGTACTCCTCGCGCTGCACGGCCCGGGTCAGCTCCCGCTTCAGTTCCGTCAGCTCGCGCTGCGACTCCACGCGCGCGCCGGCCCGGGCGGGGATGCGCCCCAGGTGCTGCACGTTCCCGTGGATCCGCTCGAGCAGGGGGACGAGCCCCTCCCGGAAGGTCTGGTAGCAGTCCCCGCAGCCCAGCCGCCCGCGCCGCCGGAATTCGGAGTAACGGAGGCTACATCGGGGGCAGACGAAGTCCTTTTCCTCGCCACCCGAACCGTGGGCCGGCTCGGCGAGGCTCGACAGGAGCGACTGGGGCGTCGAGATGTCGAGCCCCGCCTTCTCCGCGCACGCTTCGCAGTAGTGCAGTTCCCGCTTCTTGCCCTTCACGATCTCCGTCATGTGGATCGTGGCGGGCGCCTTCTTGCAGCTCTGGCAGATCTCGTTGGACACGGGACCCATCGTACCGGTGCCGGAAAGACCGGACAGAGGATTCTCAGCCAGCAGTCTGTCGGGGCCGGGGAGGTTCGCTGCGCTCTGACCTTCTATCCCGGAAGGCTGCCAGCGGGCGGGGAGGCGAGGAAGGCGCGCCGGAATCGGTCACCGCGTTCCTCGTAGCTCTCGAACATGTCCCAGGAGGCGTGGCCCGGGGAGAGGAGAAGGACATCCCCCGGCCGGGCCAGGGAGAGACCCGCCGCCACCGCCTCCTCGATCGTCTCGACCCTGACGCGGGGAAGGTCGCCGCCCACCGCCGCGGAGAGTCGTTCGGCCGACGCCCCGAGGAGGACGAGACCCCGGACCCGCTCGCGGATCGCCGCGGCGAAAGAGGAGAGGTCGCCGCCCCGCTCGAACCCGCCGGCGATCAGGACGATCCCAACCTCCAGTGCCCGCAGGGCCCGCTCGGAGGCCTCGGGAGTCGTGGCCTTGGAGTCGTCGATCCCCCGCACGCCGCGGCGCGCGCCGAGGTCCTCCAGTCGATGCGGGAGCGACCGGAACGCGCGCAGGGCCGGCGCCACCGCCGCCGCGGACGCCCCGAGGAGTCGGGCCGCGAGGGCCGCCTCGAGCGCGTTCAGCCGGTTGAAGTCCCCGAGGAGCGCGAGGTCCTCGAGGGAGAAGAGGATCTCCTCTCCCCCCTCGCTGCGGAGCACGGCGTCGCCGCCGCGGAGGAACGCGCCACGGTCCGGCTCGCGGAGGGCGGAGACGAGGTGCACCGGGCCGGGGCACCGCGGGGCGAGCCGGTCGCGGCAGGCCGGGTCGTCGAGGTTCAGCACGGCGGGCCCCGGGGCGGGCAGGGCGGCGGCCTTCGCCTCGAGGTAGGCCTCGAAGGTCCCATGCCGGTCGAGGTGGTTCGGGGTGACATTCGTCACGACCGCATAGTCGGGTCGCACGCCGTCCCGGGCCATCCACTCGAGTTGGAAGGAGGAGACCTCCAGCACGATCGTCTCCTCCGGCGTCGTCCGCTCCGCCTCGTTCAGGAGCGCCCGCCCGATGTTCCCTCCCACCCGGCACGGCACGCCGGAGGCGGAGAGGATCGCGCCGAGGAGGGCGGTGGTCGTGGACTTGCCGCAGGTCCCCGTGACCCAGACGATCCGGCCCTCGAGGAGCCTCATGGTCAGGGAGAGTTCCGTCATCAGCGGGACCCCCGCATCCGCCGCGAGGCAAAGGAAGCGGTTCTCCGGCGGCACCGCGGGGCTCGCCACCACGAGGTCCGCCCGCCGGAAGTCCTCCTCGTCATGCCGGCCGAGCGCCAGACGCACCGGAAGCCCGGCGATCTCCGCGAGGGATGGACCGAGTTCCGTTGGCCCCTTGAGGTCGGTGAGCGTCACGTCCGCGCCGCGGGCGGCGAGCCACCGGACCGTCTCCACACCGCCCGAGAAGTGACCGAGACCCATGACGAGGACCCGCCGGCCACGCAGGTCGGTGGAACGGTCAAGGGGGAACGGTCGGCCCGGGATCACCGGGATTCCGGGGGCGCCTCCCCCCCGAAGTGCCGCCGCATGGACTCGCCGCGCTCGATCACGGCGGCATGCCGGGCCCGGACCTCGTCGAGTTCCCGGGGCTCGGGCCGCGGAGGCAGTGCGACCAGGATCTCGCGGTGGTCGTGGATCGTGAACGGCCAGAGCAGGTCCGTGAAGAGATCGAACGGAGGATACGCCCACCAAGGCGCGGTGACCGGCGCCTCGCCCTCGAAGTCGGGGAACCCCTCCCGGGTCAGGCGCAGGTGGTAGACACCGTAGTGCGTGAAGGGCGTCTCGAGGGGCGTGGTCCCCGCGAGCGGCTCCGCGCGGTTGAGCGCCACCTCCGCGCCCGGCGGGTCCGTGCGGATGAAGAGCTTCCGCTCCACGCAGCCGGCGAGAGCGAACGCCACGACCGTCAGGGCGAGGACTCGGATCATGTTCCCCTTACATAGCACAGCGCGGGCGCGCCCGCAACCGACCCGCGACGGGCCGGTCCGGCACGGGAGTCCGGGAGCCTTCTGGTCCGGACCGATCCGGCTGCTATCATGCATGGCTGCCCAAGGAGACCCGGCGCCATGATGATCTATCGCTACCACATCGAATCCTTCGCCCGCGCGGACGAGAAGCGCACCGCGGACCGCCTGCGGGAACTGGGTCTCGAGAGTTGGGACCTGATCACCGTCCTGCCGGGCTCCCGCACCGACCCCGCCGATCCGAAGTCCTTCACGTTCATCTTCCGCCGGGACGCCTCGACCGACATCAACCTCTGAGCTGCTGGACGGGACGGCGCGGCGGAGACCGGTCGACGAAAAGGGGCGCCGACGCCTTCCGGCGGCGGCGCCCCTCGGGTTTCCGGCAGGCCTCTACGCCTTGCGGATGCCCTGGTAGTAGGTCATGAGGATCTTCGCCACCTCGGGCCGCGCGAACTCCTGCGGCAGGTTCTCGCCGTTGCTGAGCATCTGGCGGACCTTGGTCCCCGAGAGGAGCACGAAATCCTCCTTCGTGTGCCCCGGAGGCGCCTCGCGCATCATGATGACCTTGCCGAGCTTCTTCGAGTAGGCCGTGTGGTCGGCCTCGAAGATCTCGATCTTCAGCTCGCCGGCCGGGACCTCTTCATGGAAGATCCGCTGGGCGTCGAACGGGCCGTAGTAGTCCCCGACGCCGGCGTGGTCGCGGCCCACGATGAAGTGCGTGGCGCCCATGTTCTGCCGGAAGATCGCGTGGAGGACACCCTCGCGCGGACCGGCGTAGAGCATGTCGAAGCCGTAGCCGGTGATGTCCACCGTGTTCGGCTTGAAGTAGAGGTCGACCATCTTGCGGATGCAGGCGTCGCGGACGTCGGCCGGGACGTCGCCTTCCTTCAGCTTTCCGAGCAGCATGTGGATCACCGCGCCGTCGCAGGCGCAGCGTTCCATGGCCATGACCACGAGTTCCTCGTGTGCCCGATGCATGGGGTTCCGGGTCTGGAAGGCCACGACCTTCTTCCAGCCGCTCTTCTCGATCTTCTCGCGGATCTGCATCGCGGTCCGGAACGTCCCCGGGAACTCCTTGTCGAAGTAGGAGTAGTTGAGGACCTGGATCGGACCGGACACGAGCAGGTTGCCCACCGAGTTGAAGGCCGCGACGCCGGGGTGTGCCGGATCGAGCGTCCGGAAGATCTTCTCGGTCATGAACTTCATCTGCTCGGGGCTCGCCTCCTCGATCGCCTTCACGTCCTGGATGGCGATGACGGGGTGGCCTTCGACGTTCGGGTCGCGCAGCGCGATGCGCTTCGCGTTCCGGATCGGGCCGGCGTCCTTCACGACGTTGACGATGGGTACCGGCCAGAACAGCCCGGAGGTCATGCGCATCTTCTCGCAGACGCCGAGCGAATCGGCGAGGTTCATGTAGCCCGTGAGGGGCGTGAAGTACCCGCTCGCGAGCATCACGGCGTTGCCCGCCGCGGCCGAACTGATGACGATCGAGGGAAGGCCCTCGGCCTCCTTGGCCAGCGCCGCCCGCTTGCCGGCGTCGGCGACATACAGCGGCTTCAGGGTGTCGGATCCATGCGGCTTGATCATGCCTGCTCCTTCTGGAACTTCGTTCTCCGGGCTTCTGCCGACGGCTGTGTGCTCCCCGCCCGAGGCGGTCGATGCCGGGTCCGGGGCGCCCGTTACCTCCCCGAAACGGGTAAAGTAGCGCCCGGCGCCCGCTCGCGCCAGTTCATTCCGCCGGTCGGACGACCGTGCGAAGGCGGTCCGTCGCCGTGCGTCAACCTGGATCGGAGCCCTCGCCCGCTTCAGGCTCCCGCGAGGTGCTCGACGAGGATCTTCACGCCGATCCCGATCAGGACGAGGCCGGCCACGACCCCGGCGCGCCGGCCGAGGATCCGGCCGATGCGACCGGCGAGCAGCATGCTCGCGAGCGTGGCGAGGGCGGCCACCACGCCGATCACGCAGACCGGCAGGACGAAGTCCGCGCCGGTGATGCCCAGCGTGAAGCCCACCGCCAGCGCATCGATGCTCACCGCCACGGACAGGGTGATCAGGCTGAGCCCGCGCGTCGGGTCGCGATCCGCGTCCTCCGTCTCCCCGGACCGGAACCCCTCGCGCACCATCCGCCCCCCCACCAGGACGAGGAGTCCGAATGCCACCCAGTGGTCGACGGTCCGGATCCAGCGTTCGAGCCCGAAGCCGATGAGTATCCCGCAAAGCGGCATCAGCGCCTGGAAGAGGCCGAAGTGCCAGGAGAGACGGAAGATCTGCCGCGGCGAGCGGTGCTCGAGGCCCACCGCGGCGCCGACGCTGAAGGCGTCGACCGCGAGCGCCAGGGCGAGGAGGACGACCTCGACGAAGGGCATCCCGGCGGCGGAGAGGAGCACGGGGTTCAGGATCGGTCCCTCCGCCGGGCGGCCTCGCAGGGGGCGTTCTTCGTCACGATCTCGTCGAGGTACCCGCAGCGGAGCGCGAGGAACGTGCGGCAGGAACCCGACCCGTCGAGGCCGCTTTCGTCGGGGAAGGCGGCGTGCGGACAGGAGAGGTCGCACCACTTCGGGAAGGTCGGCTCGGGCTCGGCCATGATCGTTTGAGTGTAGCGTCGGGGTGCCGGCCGGGTACATTCCCCCCATGGGTGTCCCCGCGGAGAGCCGTCCCCTCCTCGCCGCCGCGCGCGGCGCTCCGGCGGACCGGGCGCGCCGGGCGCTGCTCGCGGCGATGGCGGACATCTTCGCTGGAGGAACGCCCGGCGGCCTCTTCGCGCGCGCGGCGGACGATGCGGAGGAGGACCTCGCGGGCCACCTGCGCCCGCTCCTCCCGGCGGCCCCCGACGCCGCCTTCGCGGTCTTCGACGATCTCGGGGCGGACCGGCACCGGCGCGGCGACTTCGCCACGCCGCTCGACGTGGCGGCCCGGCTCTGCGTCCAAGGTGCGCGGCGCATGGAGGTCCCGGCGGGTCGCGCGCGGGCCATCGATCCCGCCTGCGGGTCGGGGGTCTTCCTCGCCGGCCTGCTCGCCGTCCTCGGGCCGGACGCGCTCTCGACGGGCCGTCTGCGGGGAATCGAGCGCGACCCGCTCGCCGCCGAGGCCGCCCGGCTGCGGCTCTTCCTCGCCGCCCGTGCCGCCGGGGCCGCGCCGGACCCCGCGGCGGCGCGCGCCGCGGTGGTCACCGGCGACACGCTCCTCGATCCGCCGGTGTCCGGCGCGCCCTTCGACCTCATGGCCACGAACCCGCCGTACGTCGCGGCCTACTCGCGCGGGTCGGAACGCGCGCGCTTCCCGGGAGTGGCGCGCCTGCGGGCCCGCTTCGGGGACTTCGGCGGCCGGCTCAACCTCTTCACCTGCTTCCTGCTCGCCGCGCGGGATCTCGTCGGACCCGACGGCGCGGCGGTGTTCCTCCTTCCCGACGCCTTCGCGACCGGGGCGTCCTACGCGCCGGTCCGTGAAGCACTGCGGGCCCGCTTCACCCGGCTCGACTTCGTGGTCTTCCGGAGCGCCCTCTTCGGAGCGACGGTGCGGAGCCTCGCGCTCTTCGCCGGCCCCGGCCCGCCACGGCTGCGGGTGGTGACTCTTCGCGGGGCGGCCGATCTGGCGGATCTCGCGCCCCGCCTGGCTGCCGCCCCCCGGTCGGAGTGGGGTCCGCGCGCCACGCCGCTCGGCTTCGCTTCGGATTTCGAGCGAGAGCTGCATCATCGCCTCCGCGGCGCGGGCGGGCCGGCGATCGACGACCTTTTCCTGGTGCGCGACGGCGTGAACCCGGGCCCCCGCACCGCCCGCGACCGGATCCTCGACCCGCCGCCGGGCCCGCTCGCGCGCCCGCTGATCGAGGGGCAGGACATCGATCCCGCGGGGTACCGGCTGCGGTCGCCGCGGCGGACGATCCTCTACGATCCGGGGGTACTCGCGCGTTCCGAGCGTCGCGCCGGAGCCTCGCTGCGGGATCCCGAGGTCTTTTGCTCGCCGAAGGTCGTGAGCCGCCAGACCGCGGACACGCTGGTGGCGGCCGTCGACGCCGCGGGCGACCTCGTGGCGTTGAACTCCGTGCACTGCACCCGGAGCCGCCGTGGGGACTCCGTGGAGCTTTCCGCCCTCTGCGCGGTCCTGAACAGCCCGCTCCTGCGGCTCTTCAACGCCCTCGACGGCGGGGAGACGCGGGAGGTCCTTCCGCAGGTACACATCGCTCGGCTGCGCCGGTTGCCGTTGCCTCCCGCCTTCGAGGGCCACGCGGCGCGGCTCGCGGCGGCCGTCCCCGATCCGCGCGCCGTGCACCGGGAGGTCTGCGCGGCCTTCGGCCTCGACGGGCCGGAGGCCGTGGCTCTCCTCTCCGCGTACCTCGCGCGCTACCCGCGGTTCGAAAGGGAATTCCACCCCCTCCCAACGGACCAGCGATCCGTGTAGAATTCCGGCGGCGCGAAGCGCGGGAGGAGCCATGAGTCCACCTCTGTCCAGTCGGGGCATGAAGGCGTACCTGAAGACCCAGATGTCGCGGTACGGGGAGGGGGCCCCGCACCGCGGGCGTCGGACGGCGCCGACCTGTTTCGTCACGCTCTCCCGCGAGGCCGGCGCGGGGGGCTACCCGGTGGCCGAGGCGCTCGCCGGACTGCTGACCGGCTCGGGGATCGGAGTGGCCGGCACGCCGTGGACGGTCTTCGACCGCAGCCTCCTGAAGGTGGTCGTGGAGGAGCACCGGCTGCCCGAGGAGTTCATGAAGGACCTGGAGGCGATGGCCGGCCGGACCGTGCCCCCCATCGTCGACGAGATGCTCGGTCTGCGCCCGTCCGCGAGGGCCCTCGCCGGGCTCACCTGCCGGACGATCCTGAACCTCGCGGCGATGGGGAACGCGATCCTCGTGGGGCGGGGAGGGGCGGTCGTCGCGCGGGACCTGCCCGGCGGCTTCCACGCGCGGCTCGTGGGCTCTCCGGCACGCCGCGCGGAGTTCCTCGTGAAGCACCACGGGCTGACCCTCCGGGAGGCGGAGCGGCTCATGGAGGAGGAGGATGACGGCCGCCGCCGCTACGTCCGTCGCTACCTGAAAGCCGATGTCTCCGATCCGATCCACTACGACCTCGTGGTGAATACGGATCGACTGAACCACGTCCAGACGGCGGAACTGCTCCTCGCCGCCTTCCGGATCCGCCACGGCCTGCGCCCGCCCGCCGCGTGATGCGTCTGCGCCACCTGTTCTTCGTGCTGGCGTGCGCGGGGGTGGGGATCGGCTCGTTCTTCTCCTGCGACCCGGAGTATCGCGGGGGGCAGGGGAAGCTCTTGGGCCATCTCCGCCGCCACCTCGTGGAAGTGGCGGGAGGGCTGCGACGGTGGGCGGAGGATCACGGGGGCTGGCCGGCGGCGGCGGACGGACTTCCGGCCCTCGACTCGCTCCCGAACAGCCGGGACCTCAGGGGGCGGTCATCCCTGGATGCCCCCGGTGCCGTCCGCTCGGAGGTTTTCAGCTACGGCGCCCACGAAGTCCACTGCCTGACCGGCGCCGGCCCGCTCACGCCGTTCCTCCTGCCGTACCTGTACGAGAACCGGACCGGTGGGGCCGGCGCCGCGGGCCTGCCGATGGAGGATGATCCGGCCGGTGACTGGTCGGTCGAAGTCGCGCCGGGGGTGTTCGTCCTGAGCGCCGAGGCCCGCATCCTCTCCCGGGAGTTGACCCGGCTGCGACGGGAGATGTTCCTCGTCCTGGGGGGGGCGGGCGCCGTCGCGGTGGCCTTCGGGCTCCTGTTCCTGCGGGCCCTGCGGCGGGACGAGGCCCGGGGCCGGGTCGGCCGGGGCCCGGTCGCGGATGCGCTCGGCGTGCTGCTCCTTCTCGCCGCGGTCTTCGCGTGCGTGCTCCATCCCACGTCCGACCCCGGCCGCACTCCCGAGTACGGGTATTTCCACTCCGTCCGCCGGCCCGGGTTCGCGGCGGCCGTCGCCGGCGCGCTCCGCGCGTATCGCGACGCGGGCGCACTTTCGCCGGAGGCGTACGGGCGCACGATGGCGGCGATGGAGCGGGATGGCGAGGCCCTCTGGAACCCGGAGGTCCCCTTCAGCCGAGGATCGCGGTGACGAGGTAAGTGATCGCGAGGAAGTTCACGGCGCAGGCGAGGACGACTTCGATGACGCGGGCCGGCAGGTAGCGCTGGACCCGGGCGCCGAGGTACATGCCGATGAGGCCGCCGGCGCCGAAGAGCAGTCCGAGTTCCCAGAACGGCGGCGGGCCGGTGATCGCGAACCAGCCCACGACGACGAAGGAGGTGAGGCAGGTGCCGAAGAGGGTGGCCCCGGCGATCGTGTGGACCGGCAGATCGTAGAGGGCAACGAGGATCGGGGAGATGATCGCCCCGCCGCCCACCCCGTAGGCGCCGCCGATCACGCCGATCGCGAGCGTGAGGGCGGAGAGCCCGACCGAGGAGACGCCGTGGGTCCGGTCGCGGAAGCGGTACTCGAAGCGGCGGACGTCGAAACGCGTCACCTCCACGCGGAAGTCGGTGTTCTCTTTCGCGGGGCCGGGGGTCTTCCGGCGGAGGATCTTGCGGACGAGGCTCAGTCCGATGAGCAGGAGGACGAAGGCGATGAGGAAGGTGAACCCGCGCTTGCCGGAGAGCAGGTGGACGCGGAGGACGGAGCCGAGGATGGCGCCGGGGACGGTGCCGATGGCGATGATGAGGGCGAGGGGCCAGAGCATGCGGCCTTCGCGGACGTAGCGGTAGACGCCGGAGGGGATGGCCACCACGTTGTAGAGGTGGTTCGTGGGGGTCACGGCGGGGGACGTGAAGGCCAGCACGCTGAACTGGAGGGGCAGGAGCAGGAACGCCCCGGACACCCCCGCCGGGGCCATGATCGCGGCGAGCGCGATGGCGATCCCCACGGGGAGCAGGCAGAAGATGGCGATGCCGCCGGGGATCTGGAGCATGATCCGCCGAGTCTCCGGTTTCCCCCGGTGTCAGGCACGCTTTTATCGCCGGGCCCGCGGCCCCGCCAGCCGCCCTCCGGGGCGGGAGGCCGAAATCGCTTGTCCCGGGCCGCCTACCGGCCTAGACTCCCTTCACACCACTCCGCGGAGAGATGGCTGAGTGGTCGAAAGCGACGGATTGCTAATCCGTTGAGCGGGGGTTAACCCTGCTCCGGGGGTTCGAATCCCCCTCTCTCCGCCAGTAACTAGCTGCCTTCC